>CAXRCQ010000321.1:0-33866 GCA_964228845.1 Blastomonas sp. | reverse complement strand
CTCAACCCCTTCCACGGCACCGTCTTCCTGGTGCAGACGGTCAATGGCTGCAAGACCGACCTCAACGGCGCCGATCGCGATCTCAGCGCGGCGACCGGCGGCTGTGCGCGTGGCGACGTCACCTATGGCGTTGTCGCCCAGGGCGTCGAGCTTGAAGCCTCGATCCGCCCGTCGCGGACCTTCACGGTCAATGGCGGCGTCACCTATGCCGATACCAGCTATCGCAACAACCTGATCGGCAACCGCAACGGTGCCCCGCTCGATCCGGCGCTGCGCCTGCTGCCGGGTGACAATCTGTCAAACGCCCCCGAACTGACGCTGACCGGATCGATGGCCTGGACCCCCGATATCGGCGATAGCGGCCTTTCCGGCCTGGTCTATGTCGACAGCCGCGTCACCGATGCGTTCAACACCGGATCTGACCTCTTCCCGCAAAAGGAACAGCCGAGCTTCGTGGTGGTCAACGCCCGTGTCGGCCTGCGCGGACCCGACCAGGCCTGGGCGATCGAGCTCTGGGCGCAGAACCTGTTCAACGAGGACTTCACCCAGGTCGCGATCAATACGCCGTTCCAGGCCGGCACCAGTTCGGCACCGTTTGTCGATCCGCAGTTCCCCGGTGGCCGCCAGATCTTCTCGGCCTTCCTGGGCGAACCGCGCACCTATGGAATCACCCTGCGCGGTCGCTTCTGATCGCAAATTCAGGGTAACGCAAAAGGCTCCGTCCGCATCACGCGGGCGGGGCTTTTTGCTGCTATGCGTGGACCGGCGGCCGGTCGTGGTCAGGCTTGAAGGTCGGTGCGCGGCTTGCGACCCTGGGCCACGACGTACCATTCGTTGCTGCCCTTGCGGCTGGCGGGGGGCTTGGCGTGCTTCACCGTCCTGAAATGCTGCTTGAGCAGGGTCAGCAGATCGTTGTCGGTGCCGCCAGCGAGCACCTTGGCGACGAAGGTGCCGCCCTCGGCCAGATGATCGACCGCGAAATGCGCCGCTGCCTCGACCAGGCCCATGGTGCGCAGGTGATCGGTCTGCTTGTGGCCGACGGTGTTCGCCGCCATGTCGGACAGCACCAGGTCGGGCGTGCCCCCCAGCGCCTCGACCAGTTTATCGGGCGCATCATCGGCCATGAAGTCCATCTGGAAGATGGTCACGCCCTCGATCGGGTCGACCGGCAACAGATCGATGCCGACCACGGCGGCTTTCGGGTTCACCCGCCGCACCAGCTGCGACCAGCCGCCCGGCGCGATGCCCAGATCGACCACGTGCCTGGCCTTGCGCACGATGGCGAATTTCTCGTCGAGCTCGATCAGCTTGTACACCGCGCGGCTGCGATAGCCTTCGGCCTTGGCCTTGCGGACATAGGGGTCGTTCAACTGGCGTTCGAGCCAGCGGTTGGACGAGGCGGTGCGGCCGCGCGCGGTCTTGACCCGCTGCTTGAGGCCGTCACCGTATTTGCCCTTGGCCTTGCGCCTCGAATCGCCGGGGATCCTTCCGCCGCCGCCCGATCCGCTGCTGCCACCCTTGCCGGAATCCTTCCCGTCCCCGCTCATGCGCGGTACTCGCGCGCGGATGCCGGGTGCGGCGCGTCGCGGCCCATCAGCGCGCGCAATATGCCCTCGCGGATGCCCCGATCGGCGACGCCGAGCCGCAGCGCGGGCCAGATGTCGAGAATCGATTCGAGAATGGCGCAACCTGCCACCACCAGATCGGCGCGCTCCTTGCCGATGCAGGGCAGCTCGCGCCGCTGGGCCAGACTCATGCCCGCCAGCCGCGCGCTGATGGCGCGCATCGATTCGGATGGCACGATCAGCCCGTCGATCGCGTCGCGATTATAGCAGGGCAGGTCGAGATGCAGGCTCGCGAGCGTCGTCACAGTGCCGCTGGTGCCGAGCAGCCGCCGCTCGGCATCGGGCAGCTGCGGCAACCGGCGCGCAAAGGAGGCAAAGCCGTCCATCACGCGCGCGCGCATCCGCGCATAGGCCTCGGCGCGCGCCTCGGGATTGTCATGGTCGAAGCGCTCGCTTTCGGTCAGCGTCACCACGCCCCAGGGCACGCTCATCCAGTCGAGAATGTCGGGCACCGGGCCCGAGCTGTCGACCAGCACCAGTTCGGTCGAGCCGCCGCCGATATCGAAGATCAGCGCCGGGCCATCGCCGGGTTCGAGCAGGATATGGCAGCCGAGCACCGCCAGCCGCGCCTCTTCCTCGGCGGTGATGATGTCGAGCACGATTCCCGTCTCGCGGCGTACGCGGTCGATGAATGCAGGGCCGTTGCTCGCCTTGCGGCACGCTTCGGTCGCGACCGATCGTGCCAGCGCGACATGGCGGCGGCGCAGCTTGTCGGCGCAGATCGACAATGCGGCCACCGCGCGGTCCATCGCTGCATCGCTCAGCCGTCCGCTCTGGCCCAGGCCCTCGCCCAGCCGTACCACGCGCGAAAAGGCATCGACGACGACGAATCCGTCCGCCGCCGGCTTGGCGATCAGCAATCGGCAATTGTTGGTGCCCAGGTCGATCGCGGCATAGGCACGGCGCGCATGCCAGCCGCCGCGATCACCCATGGCATTCCTGGCAGGATTTCGCTCTGCGATTCGCTCCGGAAGCCGTTCGGCGATTCGCGGCTGTCCGCTCGCCGCAACATGAGGGCCGCGCTTGCCCGCTTTTCCGCCGGGCTGCTGCCTGCGCTGTCTTGCCGCATTCCGGCCATTTCTGGCAGGTTTTGCCGGATCCTTGGGCAATGCCGCACCTTCAGCGGGGGCGGGAGCCGGGGAGTCCGTCTGCGGCATGGATGTGGGTCGCTCCACCATGCCAGTATCGCTCTTTTTCTTATCCGGTCATGCCCACGCGATCGAATTGTCCGCGCTTCGCCGGTACTTGAGGCAAAGGCTAGCCAATATGCGGTGAATGCGCAAGCATCCCACCGATTCTCCGCGATTTGGGTCTTGACCGGACAGGCCGACGCGCCTAATTGCGACCGCCTATTGCCCCTTCGTCTAATGGTAAGACCACGGACTCTGACTCCGTTAATCAAGGTTCGAATCCTTGGGGGGCATCCATTTCCCGACATGGTTGACCGATCCGTCTCGCGCCGGCCCGCCTTGCACAGGATGGGGCGCGATTCGTGCATTCCGGCTCGGATAGGTTGATGACAGATGCCCCCGCGCCGGTGGCCGGTCTTCCGCCGGTCTTGCCTGATCGCTGCACCCTGTTGCTGCTGGGAAGCCTTCCGGGGCGCGCGTCGCTGCAGGCGAGGCGCTATTATGGGCACCCGCGCAACCATTTCTGGGTGCTGATGGAGCGCGTGATCGGAGCCCCGCTGGTTGCGCTTGATTATAGCGAACGGCTGGAGCGGCTGGGCGCTCATGGCATCGGGCTATGGGATGTGATTGGATCGGCTCGCAGGGAATCGAGCCTCGATGGCGACATCCGTGATGCAGTGGTCAATCCATTGCGGCCCCTGATCGACCGCCTGACGGATTTGCAGGCGATCGGATGCAATGGCGCGCTTTCGGCGAAAACGGCGAGGCGGCTGCTCGGTGGCATCGCCCAGCCGATCGTCGCGCTGCCTTCGAGCAGTCCGGCCTATACGCTGTCGCTGCCCGCCAAGGCGCAAGCCTGGCGGGCATTGGAGGCGTTCATTCTCCGGTCTGGCTGACCGGCGCTGCGCACAAGGTCAGACGCGCCCGCGCTTGGGGCCCAGAAAATACCAGGCGATCAGGCCGATCAGCGGCAGGATGATGATGAGCAGCGTCCAGAGCAGCTTGGACGCCGTGCTGGCACCGCTGGCCCAGACGCTGAACAGCGCGATCACGTCCAGGATCAGGATGATGATGCCGAATATGCTGTATTCCATGAATATTCTCCTTGAGGCTCGGGTCAGGGGTGCAAGACCACCTTGATCCATTCATCCTGATGATCGCGGAAATTGCGGTAACCGGTCGCTGCCTCGTCGAGCGGCAGGCGGTGGCTGATCAAGAAACTGGGATCAATGACATCACGCTCGATCAGGTCTAACAGTTCCGCCGTGTAGCGCCGGACGTGCGTCTGCCCGGTGCGCAGCTGCAATCCCTTCTGCATCATCGCGCCCAGCGGAAACAGATCCGCCTTGCCGCCATAGACGCCGGGGACCGAGACGCGCCCGCCCTTGCGGCACGCCATAATTGCCTGGCGCAGCACATGCGCGCGGTCCTGGCCGATCCCGACGGTCTGCTTGACCCGATCGGCAATATTGTCGACCGAAAGGCCGTGCGCCTCCATGCCGACCGCATCGATCACCGCATCGGGGCCGATGCCGCCGGTCATCTGTTTCAGCGCATCGAGAATATCGGTCTCGTGGAAATTCACCGGTTCGGCACCAAGCTGCTCGGCCATGTCGAGCCGCCCCTGGACCCCGTCGATCGCGATGACGCGGCCGGCCTTTTGCCGGAAGGCGCTGAGGATAGAGAACAGACCGACCGGGCCGCAGCCCCAGACGGCGATGGTATCGCCGGGCTCGATATCGGCATTGAGCGCGGCCATCCACCCGGTGGGCAATATGTCCGAGAGGAACAGCAGCCGATCGTCGGGAATGTCCTCGGGCACCACAAGCGGCACCACGTCCGAATAGGGTATGCGGACATATTCGGCCTGGCCCCCGGCATAGCCGCCGGTCAGGTGCGAATAGCCGAACATGCCTGCCATCGGATGGCCGAACGCCTTTTCGGCGATCTCCTGCTCCTCGACCGGGCAGCTGTTGTCACAATTGCTGTAACGCTGCTCGCTGCAGTGAAAGCACTGGCCGCAGAAGATGGTGAAGGGCACCACGACGCGCTGGCCGACCTTTAGCGTGCTTTCCTTGCCGGTCGCGACGACCCGGCCCATGAACTCGTGACCCAATATGTCGTCCTGCTCGACGCCGGGGATGACGCCGTCATACAGGTGCAGGTCCGATCCGCAGATCGCGGTCGATGTGACTTCGATGATGCAGTCGCGCGGATTGACAATGGCGGGATCGGGCATCTGGCGGACGTCGATATCGCCCTTGCCCTGGAAGGTGGCAGCTCGCATGGCTCGAATTCCTTGTCTTCAGCTGGAGGGGATGCGCGGACGCTCAGTCGGCGTCGGGGCGCATCCTGGCGGTGGCGATCTCTCCCGTCTCGATCAGCATCTTCATCCGGCGCAGATCGCGCAGCAGGCCGAGCTCGAGTGCTTCGGCCATCATCGCCTCGGTCTTCCAGGCACTGGCGAAATGGTGCGGGCGCACCGCCATGATCACCTCGACCGCGGTGCCCTTGTCACCATTGTCGCGAAAGCGCAGGCGGCCGTGCATGTCGGCCTGGCCCTCGCCTTCTGAACGCCAGGCGAGCAGTTCGTCCTCGCGCTCGGCAACGATGCGGGTGCGCAAGGGCCGCGAGGCCATGTCGCGCAATTCGGACGGGGGCAGCAGCAGATCGGGCTGGTTGCCTTCGGGAAAGGGGAGATATTCGAGCGCTGGCCAGAGCCGGGCATTGCCCTGCCAGCAGGCGCGGATCTGCTCGGGGGTGGCGCGGATCGTGACCGAGGCCCCGGTCACGCGATAATCGCCGAAGCGGCGGCGGTGCCGGGCGCTGCGCGCCGGTGCGGCGTCATGGTTGATATGTGGCTGGCGGCGATAGATCAGTACGCCACCTGCAGCGGTGGCGAGCGTGGCGGCCAGTCCGTAACGGGCCCAGTTGGCAAGGTTCATGGCTTGCGTGCGTCCCTGTGCTGTTGGCGATGGGTGACACGGTGCCCCTCAAGGCTCGTCGGGGGGTGGGTGAAGGCACCGTGTCAGCCACAGGACTAGGGGTGTGCGACCGGTCCGATCATCACATGGGTTGGTAGCGCCCGATAAAATCCACGCGTCGCCGTCTCAGCTGTCGCCATCCTGCGCGCGCGACAGCGGCAGGCGGACATCATAGACCAGCCCGCCGGGCAGCGTCCGGATCGTGGTCTCGGCGTCCATCTCGTAATGCAGCGCGCGCTCGACGAAATCGCGGGCCAGCGCGCCCAGCGCCTCGTCCGGATCGGCCAGATTGCGGCCCTCCTCCTTCCAGACCAGGGTGAGCAGCGGCTTGGCGGCGCTATCATCGATTCCCCATCGCACCTGCAGGCGCGGCGGCTGATCGCCCGGATCACCAAAGGTCACCGCATGGCTGGCGAGCTCGTGGATCGCGAGGCCGAGCATGTTCGCGGCCTTGACCCCCAGCATGATATCCGGCCCCTCGGCGCACACCTGGTCCTCATCGCCCAGATGGTGGCTAAGCAGCTCGTCATGCACCAGATCGGCCAGATTGACCTGCCCGGTGGCCGAACGGGTCGAGAGCGACTGGGTGCGCGCGAAGGTATTGATGCGCCCGTCGAACTTGGCGACGAAATCCTCGATGGTATCGCAATGATCGGCAGTCCGCCGCGACAGCGCCCGCACCACGCCCAGCGTGTTGCGGACGCGATGCTGCAACTCCCCCAGCAGCGACCGCTCCTGGTCGCGCAATCTCTTGAGGTCGTCGATATCGGTTGAAGTGCCAAGCCATTCCAGGATGTTGCCATCCTCGTCATGCACCGGCCCTGCCCGCGTTTTGTGCCAGTAATAGCGGTCTTCCGCCGCCTTGCGGATCCGGAACTCCACTTCGAAGCTCTGCCGGTCGGGAGCGAGCGACCAGGCGTTCCGCGCGGCTTCGCGGTCATCGGGATGCACGGCATCGAGCCAGCCATCGCCGACATAGTCTGCCTCCCCCTGCCCCGTAAACGTCTCCCATTGCGGGCTCGCCCACAGCCATGCCCCGTCGCGGCCGGCGCGCCACACGAGCAGTGGCAGCGTCGCGATGAAATGATTGAGCGACTGGACCGGCCCAGACCAGCTAGAGGGCATCGGCATTCTCCTTGTGCGCATCTGCCCCGCCATCGGCGTCACAGATCCTCAAATATCCCGGATCGAACAGGGCCAGCGCCTCGAGGCGAGCCAGGTCGAGCACGGTCAGGCATTTCTGTTCGAGCTGGATCAGCCCGTCGCGGCGCAGATCCTGCAGCGTGCGATTGACATAGACCGGCGTCATGCCGAGCGCCTCGGCCATTTCGGTCTGGGTCAGGTGAAAGCTGCAGCTTTTCGCCCGCGCCAATCCTACCGAGCGCTGACGCCAGAATAACTCACACAGGATATGGGCCATGCGCTCGCGCGCGGTACGCTGGCCGAGCGAAGTGGAGCGCTCGCGCTGCACGGCAGCGGACACATGCATGTCGCACCACAGCAGTTCTTCAAGATCGGGATGCTGCGCTCGCGCCCGGTCGAGAAAATCATCGTCGAGTATGGCCAGTTTCGCGCCGGTCAGCGTGGCGATGCTATGGTCCATCGATTTGGCGAGATGACCGTTGATGTCGAACATGTCGCCCGGCAGCAGCACCGACAGGATCTGTCTGCGTCCGTCTTCGAGCGTCTTGTAGCGAATGGCCCAGCCTTCGATAAGGACGTGGAGCGGTCCTGTGCCCTCGCCCTGGCGCAACAGGTCCACGCGTGGCGGAAAGACGCGGACGTTGCGTTCGAGCTCATCGGCCAGCCAGCTTTCAGAGCCGGTTTCGAGCTCGCCGAAGCCGCGCAGTTTCAGGGTGACGTGCGGCGTCACGATTATTCGACCTCCCATGGCGTCGTCCGAGGGAACCTACGCACGGCCTGCGGGTATGTTGCATCAGACACTGCGTTTCCCGGTCCGGTCCAAAAAGCTAGAGTGTTCAATGACATCACCGTCTACTGACGAAGGCCTGCTGCGCGATTGCCGCGTGCTTGTTGTGGAAGATGATTTCCTGATCGCGGATGACTTCTCGCGAAGGTTGATGGTGCATGGAGCGGAGATTGTCGGGCCGGCGGCGACGCTGGAGGCGGCGCACCGGCTGCTGAACGATGCGCTGGCGATCGATATCGCCATTCTCGATGTCAACCTGCGCGGGACACTGATCTTTCCGTTTGCGCGGCATCTGGAAGCGCTGGGCGTGCCCTTCCTCTTCTGCACCGGCTATGGCGAAGACCCGATCGCCGATTGCTTTCGCGAGGTCACGCGCTTTGAAAAGCCGTTGT
This sequence comes from Blastomonas sp., assembly GCA_964228845.1. GTDB lineage: Bacteria > Pseudomonadota > Alphaproteobacteria > Sphingomonadales > Sphingomonadaceae > Blastomonas. Next base: position 25,805 of record CAXRCQ010000321.1, on the reverse strand, counting down.
CACATCAGGGCTTTGCCGAAATGGTCGAGATGATGGCGCGATTGATGCAAAGCCCTCGCGCTGGCCCCCTTCGCTGATCGAAGTCAGGGCGCGTGAACTTTCCTATGTAAGTTCCGTCCTTCGCTCCCCCACCTATTCCTGCTGCATCACCCATCGAAAGGATGTGACGATGCGCAATTTGGCAATTTTGACGGCGGCTCTGCTCGCGACGGCGTGCAACGCGCCCGAAGGGACGGGTTCGGACACGGCGACAGACGACATGGCCGCGAGCCAGCAGGACACCATGGCGATGGACGGCGCGGCCGACCCGGCCATGTCCACCACTCCGGTTTCGACCGGCACCTATGTCGCGCAGGCGGCCAATTCGGACATGTACGAGATCCAGGCAGGCGAGCTGGCAACGAAGAACGGCCAGTCGCAACAGGTCAAGGATTTCGGCCAGATGATGGTCACCGACCATACAAAGTCCTCGCAGGACATGGCCGCGCTGGTGTCGCGCGCCAATCTCGGTGCCCAGCCCCCGGCGCGGCTCGATGACGAGCATCAGGCGATGATCGATCGGCTCAAGGCTGCAAAGGGCGAGGATTTCGACCGCGAATATATGAACCAGCAGATGATGGCTCATCGCAAGGCGCTCGCGCTTCACCAGAGCTATGCGCAGAGCGGCGACAATGCCGAGCTCAAGGGCTTTGCTGCCAAGGTCGTGCCGGTGGTGCAGAAGCATCACGACTGGCTCGAGCAGAACGGCATGGGGACCAGCGGTGAATCGGCGTCCGCCAATCGGGCACCTCGCGCAACCGGGACGACCGCAGATCAATAAGGTGGCACGATCATCCTTCTCTCCACCTCACTGGCGGCCCCTGGGTCGCCATTTTTTTTGGAAGGCGGCGCGGGCGCTGTTTAGCCCTTTCCACCCGCCAGCGCGAGCCGCGGCCGATCCTCGCTCGGCTGGGGCGGCTGCAGCGCCGAGATGAAACGCGCGCTCCACCAGCGCACGTCCTGCTTGACCACAGAGGCGAGCATCGCGGCGTGGCGCTCGCGGCGCTCCTCAAGCGGCATGGTCAGCGCGCGGGCGATCGCATCGGCCATGTCCTCGCTGCTGTGCGGATTGATGATCAGCGCCGCATCGAGCTGAACCGAGGCTCCGGCAAAGCGCGACAGCACCAGCACGCCGGGGTCTTCCGGATCCTGCGCCGCGACATATTCCTTGGCCACCAGGTTCATCCCGTCGCGCAAGGGGGTGACCAGCCCGACGCGCGAGGCGCGGTAGATGCCGAACAGCTGCTCGCGGGCATAGCCCTTGTTGACATAGCGCACCGGCACCCAGTCGATCGAGGCGAACTCGCCATTGATCCCGCCCGACAGCGCGTTCAGCTCGGCGCGGATCTGCTGATAGCTCGGAACGTCGCCGCGCGAGGGCGGGGCAATCTGCAGCAGGAACAGCTTCTCGCGCAGGTCGGGCCGGGTGTTGAGCAGCTGCTCATAGGCCAGGAACCGCTCCTGCAGCCCCTTGGAATAATCGAGCCGGTCGACCCCGACGATCACCTGCCTGCCGACCGCGCTGGCGATCAGACGCTGTTCGGCGTCGCGCGCGGCGGGCGTATCCTTGGCGGACGTGAATTCCGCCGTATCGAGCCCGATCGGACAGATCAGCAGCCGGGTCGAACGCCCGTCGAGCACGGCATGGTCACCGTCCATCTCCGCCCCGAGATGCGTCACGACATAATCGATGAAAGAGGCGCGCCATTCGTCCGTGTGAAAGCCGATCACGTCATAGCTGAGCAGGCTCCTGACCAGCTCGCGATGACCCGGCAGCGACACCATCAGGCTGGCAGGCGGCCAGGGGGTGTGCAGGAAGAAGCCCAGCCGATTGTCGAACCCGCGCTCGCGCAGACGCTGGCCCAGCGGCATCAGGTGATAATCGTGCACCCAGATCATGTCGTCGGGCTCGATCAGCGGTGCGACCGTCTCGGCAAAGCGCTGGTTGACGCGTGCATAGCCTCCGGCGAAATCGCGCGCGATCTCGGTCAGGTCGAGCCGATAGTGGAACAGCGGCCAGAGCGTGCGGTTGGCAAAACCGTTATAATATTCCTCGATATCCTGCGCTTCCAGGTCGATCGTCGCGGTGGCGACCCCGTCCTGGCGGCGGAAGCTGATCTGGCCGGTGAACTCGTCGGTCTGCTCGCCCGACCAGCCGAACCATATGCCGTTGCTTTCCCGGAGCGCAGCCGAAAGCGCTACGGCGAGCCCGCCCCGGTTGCTGCTCGCGCCGCCATGCGCGGCCTGGACCCGGTTCGATATGCAGATCAGACGGTTCATCGTGCGTCACTCCAGGGCCGGGAGAGCAGGCCTGCGCACTGGATCAGCCCCACCAGCGAATAGGTTTGCGGATAATTGCCCCACAGCGCGCCGCTGCTGGGGTCGATATCTTCGGAGAGCAGGCCGGCAGGGGTGCGCCTGCTCAGCATCTCCTCGAACAGCGCCCTTGCGTCACCATAGCGGCCGGTCGCGTGCAGCGCCTCGATCAGCCAGAAGGTGCAGACGTTGAATGCCGATTGCGGCGGACCGAAATCATCCTCGTCGGCATAGCGCAGCATATGGCTGCCGCGCCTCAGCCCGCCTTCGATCGCGTCGAGCGTGGAGATGAAGCGCGGATCGTCGGCGCGGACGAACTTCAGGTCGAGCAGCTGCAACAGGCTGGCATCGAGCGTGCGCTCGCCGAGCACCGCCGAATAATGGTTGCCCACATGGCTCCAGGCATGGGCATCGATATGGTCACGGATATGTTCGGCGCGCTCGCCCCAGAACATCGCCGCCTTGGGTCGCCCGATCGCGCCAGCGGCATTGGCGAGACGATCGCACGCCGCCCAGCACATTGCGGCGGAATAGGTATGGACATGCGCGCGCGTGCGCAATTCCCACAGGCCGGCATCGGGCTGGTTGAACATGGCGAAGGCGCGGTGGCCGACGACCTCGAGCGCCTCAAAATCCTGTACCGTCGCCTGGCGCAGCAGCCGCTGATCGAAAAACGCCTGGACGCTCGACAGCACGATCTGGCCATAGGCGTCGTGCTGGACCTGCTCATAGGCCTGGTTGCCCGACCGTACCGGCCCCATCCCTGCGAACCCCGCAAGGCCGGGCATGATGTGCTCTGTGAGCGTCGCTTCGCCGCCGATGCCGTAGAGCGGCTGGATATGCCCGCCACGCGCCGCATCGACGATGTTGCGCAGATAATGCAGGTAGGATTCAAGCACGTCGAGCGCGCCCAGCCGGTTGAGCGCCTGGACGGTGAAATAGGCATCGCGGATCCAGCAGAAGCGATAGTCCCAGTTGCGCCCCGAATCGGCATGTTCGGGCAGCGAGGTGGTCAGCGCCGCGACGATCGCCCCGGTCTGCTCATACTGGCACAGCTTGAGCGTGATCGCCGAACGGATCACCGCCTCCTGCCATTCGAGCGGCAGGTTGAGCCCGCGCACCCAGTGCTGCCAGGTCGAGACGGTTTCATCGAGCATCGCCTCCATCCGCGCCTCGAGCTGCGCGTCGAACCCCTCGTCGGGGCCGAAATAGAAATAGAGGTCGCGTTCTGCCCTGAACATGCGCTCGTCCCTGATCCAGCCCAAAGGGGCGTTCGAGGTCAATCGCTGGACCTGCTCGCCCAGGATATAGCGTATGTGATTGGAGCCCGATGTGAGGCGCGGCGAACCCTCGCCCCAAGCATAGGCAGGACGCAAGCGGACAGAGATGCGCGGTGACCCGCTGATGACGCGGACGATCCGCGCGATCGCCACCGGGCGGAACATGCGGCCATGGCGCGGGAAGCGCGGCATGAAATCCACGACCTCGATGACATTGCCCGCATCGCACGACATGCGCGTCACCAGCACCGGGGTGTTGCGGATATAGCGTTGCTCGGTATGCGCGCAGTTCTCGAGCACGATGTCCCAATAGCCATGGTCCTGCTGGGGCTCGAGCAGCGAGCAGAAGACCGGATCGCCATCAAAGCGCGGCAGGCAGCCCCAGGCGATGCGGGCATTGGGGTCGACCAGTGCGGCGATCTCGCAATTGCCGATCGGCCAGAGATTCATCGCCTGTTTCTGGGCCTGGTTCTGGGCGCCGTTCATGCGACGAGCTCCGCGATATGGCGGCGCACGCCTTCGACGCTGTCGAGCCGTTCGTCCGCATGGTCGGCGGTGCGCGAGCCGACGCTGATCGCCCGTCCACCCAGCGCCCGGACCGCCTCGAACGCCGGTATGTCGGTCAGGTCATCGCCGATGAACACGGGGGTGCTGCCTGCAAAGCGGTGGAGCGCCATGATGGAGCGCACCGCATCGCCCTTGTCCGATCCGCCGGGACGCAGTTCGAACACCATGTCGCCCTGCTGAACGACCAGCCCATGCGCTGCGGCCTGTGCCATCGCCCATTGTTCGGCTCGGTCGCGCAGCTGCGGCATCAGCCGGTAATGGACGCCCAGCCCATAGGTCTTCTCCTCGATGACGATGCCCGGACAATTCTCGAAATGCAGCGCCGCCTCGAAGGCCAGATCGGAAAAGAGCCGCGTCGGCTTGGGAGCCTGGACCTTTCCATCGACGCTGAGCTCCTGGCCATGGCTGGCCGCGATCACCCCTCCCGACAGCGCGCGCGGCAGCAGGTGATGGAGCTGTTCAAGCGACCGTCCGCTGACCACCGCAATGCGCCCGCCGAGCTTGCGCGCGGCATCGGCGAGGGTTTCGGCCATGCTGTCGGCGACCCTGACCGCGTCGGGCGTCTCGCCGATATCGACCAGCGTTCCGTCAAAATCGAGCAGCAGCGCGATGGGCCCTGGGCAATCTGGGTCAGAGGCAATGGCCGGTTCGGGGGCAAGGGCGATTGTCTGCACGGGGCTTTCAGGCACGCGGGTGCGGCTCCTTTTTGGGTCCATCCATGGAGGTGATGGAAGGGACACGCTTCAGGGGGCGTTGGGTTCCGCTCAGCGGCGCTTTTTCAGCAGTTTGAGCACCGCTGGTTCGGCATCGTCCGGGTCGGTACGACGGAACGCTGCATCCTCCTCGCGATAGGCCTCCAGTATCTCGGGATGGATATAGGATTGGCGGCAGATGGTCGGGGTGTTGCCCAGCGCATCGGCAGCGCGCGCCACCGCCTCGCGGATCGCCTTTTCAGGCGGCGGGGGCGCTTCCTGCTGACTCAATTCGCACAGGGACGAGAACGCGGTGACGGTGCCGCACCAGGTGCGAAAATCCTTGGCCGAGAAATCCTCTCCGCCAAGCTCGCGCAGATAGGCGTTGATATCGTCGGACGTCACAGCGCGCAGCTCGTTGCCATCCTTGTACCGGAACAGCTGCTGGCCGGGCAGGTCCTGCAGGCCGCGCAGCACCTTGGCGACCCGCCGGTGGCGCAGCGACACGTCCCATTTGCGCCCGCCCTTGCCGTTGAAGCGGAAACGGATCTGCGAGGCTTCGAGCGCGACATGGCGGCAATGCAGGGTGGTCAGCCCGTAGGACCGGTTCTGCTTGGCATAGAGCGCATTGCCGATGCGGATCGCGGTGCAATCGAGCAGGTGAAGGATCGTCGCCAGCACGCAGGTGCGGGACGTGCCACGCGCGGAAATGTCCTTCTCGATCTGCTCGCGGATCGCGGGCAGCTTCGCCCCGAAACTGGCAAGCCGGGCGAACTTGGCCGCGTCCTGCTGTTCGCGATAGGCGGGGTGATAGCGATATTGCTTGCGCCCGCGCGCATCGCGCCCCGTCGCCTGCAGATGCCCGTTGGGGTCTGGGCAGATCCAGACCTGCTCATAGGCCGGCGGGATGGCGAGGCGGTTGATCCGCTGGCGCTCCGCGTGATCGCGGATAAGCTTGCCCTTCGCATCGTAATAGCTGAACCCCTTGCCGCGCCGCTTGCGGGTGATGCCGGGCATGTCGTCCTGCGTGAAGACCAGCGCAACGGCGTCGCTCATCGGTGGGCAGCACAGGCAGCGGACAGATCACATGCCCTCATGGTCCTTGTCGCCTGCAATCTCGTCGCGACCGGCATTCTTGGCGGCATTGCCTTGCGCATGCTTCGGCCCGTAATAGCGATTCTCGCTCTGTCCACCTTCGATGAATCCCCGTTTTTCATCGCGCTGTTCCTTGCCGGTATGCGGGTTGGGATAGGCGCCGCCGCTCGATTCCCCCGCACCGCCCTTGCCGGTCCGCGCTTCCATGTCGTCGGGGATACGCTTCTTGTCGGTCATGGCTCCGTCCTCCTGAAAATGAGCCTCGAAGGCTAGGCGCAGCAAATGCTGCGGGCGTTAACATAGGCCGGTGTGGCTTGGCCGCGCCTGCGCGACACAGAGGCTCGAAGCCGCCCCCCCCGAATCGGCGGCCCCCATCGAGAGGAACACCGCATGGCGCATTCACGAACGCACAATGGACGCACCCCCCATGGACAGGGCGGAAGCTCGATCCTCGGCAGCTCGGTCAAGGGCCTGCTGCTCACCGCAGGCGTGGCCGCGATCGCCAATCTGGGGCGCAAGATGGCGGTCCAGGCCCCTACCGCGATGGCGCAGGACTGGTGCGAGGGTCTGATCCTCGAGCACAAGGCCACGCTGGCCGTCATCGACAAGCTCGAGCAGCTCGCGCCCGATCAGAGCGAGCGCCGCGCGCTGCTGCTGATGAACCTCAAGCACATGATCACCAAGCACGCGATGCAGGAAGAGAATGTGATCTATCCGGTGCTGAGCCAGGGCGAGAATGGCGAGGCGGCGAAGTCGCTCAACAGCGAGCATGGCGAGGTCAAGGCGATGCTCTACGAGCTCGGCCATATGGACAAGGGTGATCCGGCGTTCAGCGAAACGCTCGGCCGCCTGCGCAGCGCGCTCGAGGAGCATATGCGCGAGGAAGAGGACGAGCTGTTCCCTGCGCTGCGCGAGCGTTTGAGCGACGAAGAGAACAAGAAGCTCAGCCGCGAGATGAACATGGCCGGGCTGATGCTCGCCTGACCCGATTCGACTGAAGGAGAGAAGCATGGCCCAGAAGGAAAGCCGCGATGCGCTGCAGATGCTGGCGGACGATCACCGCACGGTCGAGGACCTGTTCGAAAAGTTCGACAGCGCTCGCGGCGAGGCAGCGCAGAAGAAGATCGTCCAGCAGATCTGCGAGGAGCTGACCATCCACGCGATGGTCGAGGAACAGGTCTTCTATCCCGCGATCCGCGATGCGGTGGACAACGACATGATGGACGAGGCCCAGGTCGAGCATGACAGCGCCAAGGCGCTGATCCTGTCGCTGCAGCAGGGCGAACCCTCCGATGCCTATTATGACGCCAAGGTCAGCGTGCTGAAAGAGCAGGTCGAGCATCATGTCTATGAGGAAGAGCGCCAGCGTGGCAGCATCTTCGCGCAGGTGCGCAAGGCCGATATCGATCTGGTCGCACTGGGCGAGCAGATGGCCGAGCTCAAGGCGCAGCTTCAGAAACAGGCCAGGGCCGATGGCTTGCCGCGACCGGAAATGGTCGCGCTGTCGGCCTGACCGGCGGTGCGACGATGAGCGAACAGTCTCCCGCCGACGACCGGCAGGTGCCCGATAACGCGCAGCTGACCGCAGCGGCGCGGGCACTGCTCGCCATGCTCGACCGGCATGGCTGGACACTGGCGACGGCAGAAAGCTGCACCGGCGGTTTCCTGTCGTCCCTGATCACCGATGTCGAGGGGCTGAGCCATTGTCTCGACCGCGGCTATGTCTGCTATTCGGTCGCGGCCAAGCGCGACATGCTGGGGATCGATCCTGGCCTGATCGAGGCCCATGGCGCGGTGAGCGAGCCGGTGGCGCGGGCGCTGGCAGAAAACAGCCTGTGTCTTGCCGATGCGCAGCTGTCGCTGGCGATCACCGGCTTTGCCGGGTCATCCGACCCCGAAGAGAGCGAGGGTGCCGGCGTCGCCCATATCGGGGTGGCGGTGCCCGACCAGTCCTGGGTCTATCGCGTCGATTACGGCGAGCGGCCCCGGCGCGACATCCGCAACATGGTGACGCTCGCCGCGCTCGCCATCGGCCTGCGCACGGCCAAGGATCGCAGCCTTTCCTAGCTGGCGCGGGTGATCGCCAGCGCGACATCCTGACCGGTACCCCCCGCCAGAACGGTCAGCGTCCCGTCCTGCATCGTCTGAACCTGCGCGCTTTCCATCTCGCCGGTGAGCGTGTTCATCTGGGTGACGCCATATATGCCAGGCTCCAGCCCCAGAATGTCGAACGCCGTCGCATGGCCGCATTGGGCGCGATTGGCCATGAGCACCACGATTGCCTGGCGGCCATCGCCGCAACCCGTTGCCAGGCCGTCAAAGCCCGGTGCGCGCAGCCGCTCCCCGAGCGGCTGGCGGCGGAAGCTGCGCCAGTCGATCAGCGGCAGGAAGCGCGCGAGCACGCCCTGCGCCTCGTGCATCGCGGGCAGCAGCACATGCGGATGGCGATAGGGCCAGCGCATCCCGCCGCCTGCACCGCCGCTCGCCAGATGCGCCCATTGCATGCGGCGGAACAGCTCCGTGTCGAAATCGTCGGGCAGCGTGATGTGCCGGTCCTTGAAGGCATGGATCGGACCATGCTCGGTATCGAGTAACGGCCGATCGACCGGGCATTGCGCGAGCGCCGCACTCATCAGCCGCGCGGTCGCCTTGGCAGGCGCGAGCGTGCCGCGCGGATGGTCGATCGTGCCCTTTTCGTAAAGGTGCACGCTGGCAAAATCGAGCAAAGGGTGGCGGAACACCGTTTCGCCCAGATCGGGGCGAAGCAGCAGGTTGGGAAGGTACACCGACACTGTCTGCGGGTGGCTGCGGCCATGCACGCACAGTTCCTCGGCCCTGAGCGCCGCCGAAACCTCGCCCACGAAATCGTGCACCGCCGCCATGTCGCCAGCGGCATAGAAGCTGTCGATCTCGTTCCACAGGTCCCAGCCGAACACCGCCTGGCTGTGCCCCCAGCGGCGGGTGGCGAACAGCAGCCGGTTGATGATCGCGGCGCGCGTTTCGGGGCAGGTGAACATGTGCCGCGGCGACTTGCACGGCCCGCCGGTCGCCTGTGCGTACGGATGCGTCTTCCAGCGCCGCGCCATGAAGAAGGTGTCGAACGGGGTGAGCAGGAAGCGGATGTCGTGCCGTTCGCCGAGCGTGATGAGATCGTCCCACAGCCGCACCATCGCCGGGCTGAAATGGCCGCAACGGCTTTCCAGATGGCGATGGCGAACCTGGTTGTAATCGAGCATCAGGCGCAGGCACGTGACCCCGCTCGCGTTCAGCGCGGCGAAATGCCGGTCGACTGCGGCGACATCCTGCCTGCGATAGAGCGGCGCGAGATGAGGCCAGGTGATCGCCTCGTTATGCCCGACCGGGGTCCAGGCCGCGCCCGATTCGGTCTGGAAATAGGGCGCGCGCGCCGCGCATCGCACCCAGTCCCGTTCGGGATGCGGGGCGGCGACGCGGCGGATGGCCGTCTGTTCTAGCTCGGCTGCATGCTTCATTCGGCTGCCACCACGCCCAGCGTCGAGAGCGCCTCGAGCCGCCAGCGCGCATCGAGCCTGCGCCAGGTCGCCAGCGCCTGGCCGACGATCTGGTCCATATTGTAATAGCGATAGGTGGCGAGCCGCCCGACAAAGGTCACGTCCGGGCAATCGCGCGCCAGCGCCGCATAGCGCCGGTACATGTCCTGCGCCGCCGGATTGGGGACGGGATAATAGGGATCGCCCTCGTCCGCCGGATATTCGCGCATGATGCTGGTCACCTCCGCCTGCTGCCCCGTCAGATGCTTGAACTCGGTGATGCGGGTATAGGGTACGGCATAATCCGGATAGTTGACCGTGGCCACCGGCTGCGCCTGTTCCTGCTCGAGCGTCTCGTGCTCGAAGCGCAAGGAACGATAGGGCAGATGGCCGAGCCGGTGGTGGAAATATTCGTCGATCGGGCCGGTCCAGACCAGATGGTCCCAGGTGATGCCGTCGGGCAGGTCCTCGTATCCCTGTCCGGTCAGCACGTCGATCTGCGGATGGTCGAGCATCTTGGCAAACATCTTCGTATAGCCCTTCTCGGGCATGCATTGATGCGCATCGGTAAAATATCGGTCATCGGTGTTCGTCCGCGCCGGCACGCGCGCCGCGACCGACTTGTCGAGCTCGCGCGGATCGACGCCCCATTGCTTGCGGGTATAGCCCTCGAAGAACCTGGCATAGAGATCCTCTCCGACCTGCGACACCACGGTATCGCGCGAATTGCGCACCTCGCCGACGTCGAGCGCAACCGATTCGAGATAGGCGGCGGCCTCTTCCTCGGTCGCAAGGTCCAGGCCGTAGAGCGCGTTCAGCGTCGTGCGGTTGATCGGCATCGGCACGAGCTTGTCATCGACCTGTGCGAGCACGCGATGCTCATAGTCCCGCCAGCCGGTGAAGCGCGACAGGTAATCGAGAATGTCGCGGCTGTTGGTGTGGAAGATATGCGGACCATATTTGTGCACCAGGATGCCCGCATCGTCGAGATGATCATAGGCATTGCCCGCGATATGCGGCCGCTTGTCGATCACCAGCACCGACTTGCCCGAGCCTGCCGCGATCCGCTCGGCCATCACCGCTCCGGCGAAGCCGGCACCGACGACGAGCACGTCATAATGGCGCGCGCGGGCGCGCGGGCGGGCTGCCGAGATGCGTGCGATCTGGCTTTCGATCAGCCCCTCCTGCACCTGGCGCGCGATGCGGGCGACGGTGCCGTCCCAGCTCTTGTCGGCCAGGCAGGTCTCGGCCTCGGCGTTCCACGCCGCCTTTGTCCGCGAATCGGCACCGAGCAAGGCCTCGCAGGCAGACACGAACCCGCACGCGTCCTCGGCGATGCGGATGCTCCCGAGCGTGCCATAGGTCGCGACGACATCGGCAATCGGGGTCGAGACCACCGGCAGCCCGCTCGCCATATATTCAGGGGTCTTGGTCGGGCTGATATAGCGGGTCGAGGCGTTGAGCGCGAAGGGCATCAGCGCCGCGTCCCAGTGCACCGCATAATCGGGCAGCTGCGCATAATCGCGTCCGCCCAGCCAGTGGATATTGGCCGCGCGCGGCAGGTCGTCGGGGCTGATCTTGACCACCGGGCCGATCATCACGAACGCCCAGTCGGGGCGCAGCGCCGCCAGTTCCGCGAGCAGGGCGAGATCCATGCGCTCGTCGATCACGCCATAGAAGCCGAGGCGCGGGCGCGGCAGATGCGCCTGATCACCGGGCTCGGCCGTGGTCGCGGCATCGCGCGCAAAATGCGCGATATCGACGCCCGAAGGATAGCAATGCACGTTCGGATGCCGGTCGCGCCGCGCCTCGTACAGGCTGCGTCCGCCGCACAGCACCAGGTCCGCGCGCGCCATCAGGCTCGCCTCGCGCTGGGCGATATCGGACGGCGCAAAGGCGAAATTGGCGAGCTCGTCCATGCAGTCATAGACGGTGAAATCGGGGCGCATGCCGGCGCTGAACGCCAGCATCATCGGGGTATAGTACCAGAAGACCAGAGGCCCGCGATGACCCGCGACCTCAGCCTGCAGAATCGAGGAGAGGGCCGCGTCGATCGCCGCGCCATCGAGCCCCTCGGGCAGCACCGGAACCAGCCGCGTCACCCCGCCTTCGACACTGTTGCGGTCGAGACGCGGGCTTTCGCACGCCGCATCGAAGCGCGGTTCCTCCCAGTAGAGCACATCGAACTGGCCAGCGAGCCGGGTCATGATGTGCTGCGGCCGCTGGAATACCAGATCCCAGCGCAGATGCGAGAAGCAGACGATCACCGGGCGCGCCGAAAGGGCAGGGGTCTGGCTGTGCTGGAACGGGCGGTGCATCGGGTATCTCCGGATCGAAGGTGGCCGCCGGTCCTGGAACGGACGGGCGTGTCGCATGGGACTGATCCGGCACCTAGCCGAGCGCGCGCCCGGGCAATCTTACATAGGTGAAACCCCCTCATTCTGGCGAAATTGGTCCAGCCTGACCCATGTTATGGGGCGGTCCAGCCCAAGGGGTCAGCCTTGCACCATCCTGCCGGGACACCCCGCCCCGGCCCAGATGGAGTGCCCTGCCATGACCTATATTCTCGGTTTTCCGCTGCTGCCGCTGTGGATCATGGGCGTGCCGCTGATCGGTGCGCTGATCACGCTGGCGATGCCCGCACCCAAGCACAATACCATCCCGCGCACGCTGCGCCGTGAGGAGCGGGTCGGCAATGCCGCCACGATGACCACCGCGCATCCCACCACCACCGTCACCTGATTGCACGGCCCCGGATCGTCGCGGTCCGGGGCTTCCCCCTCTTTCCAAGGAAACCCCGCATGTTCACCCATAACAAGCGTCTGCAATATACCGTCCGCGTGTCCGAGCCGAACCCGGTGCTCGGCTCGCTGCTGCTCGAACAGTTCGGCGGCCCCGATGGCGAGCTTGCCGCGGCGATGCGCTATTTCACGCAAGGCCTGGCCGAGGAGGATCCCGGCCGCAAGGACATGCTGCTCGACATCGCCACCGAGGAGCTGAGCCATCTCGAGGTGATCGGATCGATCGTCGCGATGCTCAACAAGGGGGCCAAGGGCGATCTGGCCGAGGCCGCGATGGAGGAGGCGGACCTGTACCGCTCGCTCACTGCGGGCGGCAACAGCCACACCCAGGCGATCCTCTATGGCGGCGGCCCCGCGCTCACCAACTCGTCGGGCGTGCCATGGACCGCCGCCTATGTCGATTCGCGCGGCGACCCGACCTGCGACCTGCGCAGCAACATCGCCGCCGAATCGCGTGCCAAGATCGTCTATGAGCGGCTGATCAACGTCACCGACGATCCGGGCATCAAGGATGCGCTGGGCTTTCTGATGACCCGCGAGATCGCGCATCAGAAATCCTTCGAAAAGGCGCTCTACACGATCGCGGACAATTTTCCGCCGGGCAAGCTTGGCCCGATGGGCGACTATGATTCGCTCTATGTCAACGCCTCGACCGGCCCCGGCGATACCGAAGGCCCGTGGAACAGCGGCGACCAGTGGGAGCGGATCGACGATCTCGAGGCGCACGGCCCGGTCGATGGCGGTGACGGCACTGCCGAGGTCGAATTGCCCAAGGACAAGCTGCGCACCGTGCTGGCCATGGCGGAGCGCACCGCATCGGACCCCACGGTCGATCCGGTGACCGGTGCCGAACTCGGCATGGCGAAGTGATCGCGCCGCGCCGATGATCCGCATGATCCCCCTCGCAAGGCCCCCGATCCATGCCTGAAATGGCAATGATCGGGATTGCCGCCAGCCTGGTCGCAGGTGCGATGACCGGGCTGGGCGGGGTGGTGGTCATGCTGGGCCGCGCCCCCGATGCCCGGCGCCAGAACCTGCTGATGGGCTTTGCCGCCGGGGTGATGATCGCGGCAGCGTTCTTCTCGCTGATCATCCCCGGCATCGAGCGGGCCGAGGCGAGCGGATCGACGCGCGAGATGGCGGCGGTGATCGTGGTCGGCGCGGTGCTGCTGGGCGCGCTGGCGATGGCGCAATTGGGGCGCGGAATCGATCGCATCGCGCGGGCCCGGCTGGCTGCGGTCCCCGGCTGGCTCGCCGACGATGCAGAGCACCGGCGCATCCTGCTGTTCATCCTGGCGGTGACCTTGCACAATATTCCCGAAGGCACGGCGGTCGGGGTCAGCTTCATGTCGGGCGATGCGAGCCTCGGCTGGGCGACCGCGCTGGGCATCGGCATCCAGAACATTCCCGAAGGCATGGCCGTGGCCGCCGCGCTCGCGACGCTTGGCTGGAGCCGGGCGCGCTGCATCCTCGCCTCGCTCGCGACCGGGCTTATCGAACCGTTCGGCGGCGCGCTCGGCGTTGCCATCGTACAGACGTCGACAGCCGCGCTCCCCTCGGCGCTGGGCTTTTCGGCGGGCGCGATGCTGTTCGTCGTGATGGCCGACATCATCCCCGGCACCAGCCGCCGGATCGAGCATGGATCGGCAACCCCTGCGCTGATGGCGGGTTTGGCGATCATGATGTTTCTCGACGTGACCCTGGGTTGAACCCGGGCGCGAACCTTCCCCCTTCAAAGGAGATTCCCCATGACCAAGACCGGCACCAAGACCGTATCGAAGATGCAGGAAGCCGAACTGCCTGGCCTCGAGGCCGGGCTCGACCCCAAGCCCGAATGGCAGCCGCGCTATCCCGGCTCGGGGCGTCTTAAGGACAAGGTGGCGATCGTCACCGGCGGCGATTCGGGGATCGGGCGCGCCGTCGCGGTGCTGTTCGCGCGCGAGGGCGCGAATGTCGTGATCAGCTATCTGGAAGAGGACACCGATGCCGAGGCCACGGCCGAGATGGTCGAGGACGAAGGCGGCAAGGCGGTGATCATAGCGGGCGATATCGGCGAGCGCGACCATTGCCGCGAGGTCGTGGACCTGGCGATGCGCAAGTTCGGGCAGATCGACATCCTGGTCAACAATGCGGGCGAGCAGCATCCCGACAAGGATATTACCGACATTTCGGACAAGCAGCTCAAGCGCACCTTCCAGACCAATGTCTATGGCATGTTCTACATGGTGCAGGCGGCGATGCCGCATCTGAAGTCCGGCGCGGCCATCGTCAACTGCACCTCGGTGACGATGTACAAGGGCGCGGACGAGCTGCTCGACTATTCGGCAACCAAGGGCGCGATCACCGCCTTCACCCGCAGCCTCTCGCAGAATCTGGCGGAAAAGGGGATCCGCGTGAACGGCGTCGCGCCGGGGCCGATTTGGACCCCGCTCAACCCCTGCGGTGGCGCGAGCGAGGAGAAGCTCGAGAATTTCGGCGAATCGACCCCCATGGGACGGCCCGGACAGCCCAACGAGGTCGCGCCCTGCTTCCTGTTCCTCGCCTGCGACGATTCAAGCTACATGAGCGGTCAGGTGCTCCACCCCAATGGCGGGGTGGTCGTCGGAAGCTGATTTGCGGCGAGCAGTGCGACAGGCCGCACAATTCCTAACCTGTGCAAGGGCCGCTGCCCGCCAATGTTCAGACTATGGCGGCAGCGGTCCGGAGCGCCGCCGCTTCCCCAGGTGGCGCAACCGCAATGCAGGAAAGGAAGTCTCAAGTGGCTGATAACAATCAGAACTGGAACGACACCGACAACAACCGGCAGGGTCAGCGTCGGCAGGAAAACGATTATGCGCGCTCGGCGGGCCATCAGGGTGGCTATGCCGGCCAGGGCCAGCCCCAGCAGCAGTCCGATTATGGCCAGCGCGGGCAGGGCGACTATCAGCAGTCCGGCTATGGTCAGCGCGGCCAGCAGGGCGGGAACAACCAGGGCGGCGGCTGGGGTCAGTCCGGTCAGTCCTATCAGCAGGGCGGCAATGACTGGCAGCACGGTGGCCATTTTGCCGATCCCAGCCAATATGGCGGCGGCGGTTCGGGCCAGGGCGGCGGCTATGGCGGCGGCGGCGGTTTCGGCCAGTCTGGTCAGGAATATGCTCAGGCAGGCGGATATGCTCAGGGCGGCGGCTGGGGCGGGCCAGGCCAGGGCCAGGATCGCTCACGTGGTGGCGGTCAAGGCTATGGTCAGTCGAACCAGGGTTATGGCCAATCCCATCAGGGCTATGGCCAGCCGAGCGGCTATGACATGCAGGGCGGAAATCGCGGACAGGGCGGATATGGCCAGCAAGGCGGTGGTTATGGCCATTCGTCGCAAGGTGGTCAGAACCAGCAGGGCTACGGTCAGGGCTGGGGTCAGCAGGGGTCGGGCCATGACCAGGGCCAGCAAGGCGGCTCGGGCGGTCACCGGCACCAGCACGATCCGCATTATTCGAGCTGGCGGCAGAAGCAGATCGAGCAGCTCGACAGCGATTACGACCGCTTCAACCAGCAGCGCCAGAGCCAGTTCGACCAGGAGTTCAACGAGTGGCGGTCGAAGAATCGGCAGGACAACGAGCGCGATGGTGCCAGCGCGTCCGATTCGCCATCGGGTCTCGGCAAGACCGAAAAACCCAAGAGTTGACGCAGGTTAACTTGAAAATGGCCTGAACTGCGGCGGGGGGCGATTTGCCCCCCGTTTGCGTTCAGTTCGTCGCGAATGTCACCCTAACATATACCAGTATAAGGACGCTGGTTCAGCGGAATGAAAGGGTGCGAGTGGAGGGACCTAGCAGAGAGACATAAACACCATGAACATGTATGCGAGCTTGCCGATCGCGTTTCCGTCTCAATCCCGCCCAAGTTCCAGCCCCATCGAGCCGCGTTGCGACTTCATCCAGCAGGGTGACACTGTCGTCCGCCCGCGGCTTGTGCTGGAAGGCTGGGCAGCGGGATATCGCATCACCTTTGACGGTCGCCGTCAACTGACCAACCTGTACCTGCCGGGCGAGATCATCGGGGTCTGGCGCAGCAGCCAGCCGAGCTTCTACCATGCCGTGATGTCGATCAGCCGACTGCAGCTCATCGAGTTCGATTCGCTGCCCGAAGCCGATGTCGTCGAACTGGAATGCGCGCTGATCGAACGCCAGCTGGAAAACAGCATCTTCCGCCTCGGCTGCCTCAACGCCTATGAACGCATGGGACACCTGTTCCTCGAACTGGGCGAGCGTCTGGCGATGCGCGGCCAGGGCGAGGCAGACCATTATCACATGCCGCTGACCCAGGAGCTGCTCGCCGATCTGGTCGGCATCTCGTCGGTGCACGTCAACCGCACGCTGCAGCAGATGCGCGCCGATGGCGTGATCCGTCTGGTCAACGCGCGGCTCGAAATCCTCGACCGCGACGATCTGGCCGATCAGGTGAATTATCAGCCGCTTTTCTGAGCCGGTGGCTGAACCCGACCGGGCGTGCGCCGTTACCCCTTGATGGAACAATCCGAACTCTGGGAGATGCTGCGCGCGCCCGCAGTCGTGGCGGCGCTGATCGTGGTCGCGCTGGTGGCGCACCGCATCGTCATGTTTGTCGCAGGCCGCATCGCGCGGCGCACTAGCACGCATCAGGACGAAGCGCTGATCGGCTGCATATGGCACCCCTCGCGCTGGATCATGGTCGCGTTGCTGCTGCTCGGGGCAGACAGCCTTGCAGCAATGGATGACGAGATAGCCGCTGCGGTGAGCGGATCGATCCGCGTGATCATGCCGCTGCTCTGGGGCTGGCTGGTCATCGCGATCATCCGCTTCGTCCATGGCTATATCAGCGCGCGATCCGATGTCAGCGCGGAAGACAATCTCGCCGCCCGGCGCCGGCGGACACGCGCGGACATTCTGGCACGGATCGCGATCGTTACCGTCGCCCTGGTGAGCATCGGCCTGCTGCTGCTCAAGATTCCGGCGGTGCGCGAAATTGGCGTGGCGCTGGTCGCCTCGGCCGGTCTTGCGGGCCTGGCCTTCGGCGTCGCCGCGCAGCCATTGCTCAAGAATCTCGTCGCGGGCATCCAGCTCGCCTTTACCGAGCCGGTGCGGATCGACGATGTGCTCGTCTATCGCGGCGAATGGGGCCGGGTCGAGCGGATCACGCTGACCTATGTCGTGCTGAAAATCTGGGACGACCGCAGGCTGGTCATTCCCGTTTCCAAGCTGCTCGAGGAGCCTATCGAGAACTGGACGCTGCAGACCAGTCACCTTCTCGGCACGGTCATGATCCATGCCGACCATGCCGCCGATGTCGAGCGCGTGCGCAAGGTGGCGGTCGATGCGGTGCGGAGTCACCGGCTGTGGGACGGCCGGGTCGCGCTGTTGCAGGTGACAGACATGACCGCCGACATTCTGGAACTGCGCGTCCTGATGAGCGCACGCAACGGCGGCGACCTATTCGACCTGCGTTGCGACGTGCGCGAGGCCGTGGCGCGCTTCATGGCCAGCGACCTGCCCGATTCGCTCAACCGCAACCGTCTCGCCATCGAACCGCTGGAGCTTTCATGACCCTCGACTGGATATCCGTGGCGGGCACCGTGGGTGCCTGCGCCTCGGTCGCGAGCTTTACGCCCCAGGCCTGGAAGATCATCCACAACCGTTCGACCGAGGGGCTTTCGCTGCGCATGTTCGCGCTGACGAGCCTCGCCTTCGCCGCCTGGACGACCTTCGGCCTGCTCAAGATGGAATGGGCGCTCATCATCCCCAACGCCATCTGCCTGTGCTTCGCGCTGTTCATTCTGGGCATGATCGCGCTGCCGCGTCGCGAGACCGAAAAGGTGGCGGAAAAGCTTGACCCCACCGACTGAGCGCCAGCCTATGTTGCTGCACGCGGGCCAGGGTGATGGCGTGCTGTCGCCGAAAGGAGGCAGCGCATGAACGCGGAAAAGCGCCGGGAGCTGGCAAGGGATCGCACCGATCTTGCCGAAGACCGCACCATCCTGTCGCACGAGCGCAGCTTTGCCGGATGGGTGCGAACCGGCATGGCGGCGGTGGGCATAGGGCTGGGCTTCAACGCCCTTTTCCGCGAGCTGGAACCGGCCTGGATGCCCAAGGCGATGGCCACGGCCTTCCTTCTTGTCGCGGTTTATGTGTTCCTTTCCGCCGAGCGTCGCGCGCGCCACATGCTTCGCCAGCTCGACGCCCATAGCGTCATCGCGCTCAAGCCCATGCGCATCAGGCTGCTGTCCTGGCTGCTGTCGCTGGCGACGCTCGCGCTGATCGCCACGATCTGGTGGCTGGTCTAGCCCGGTGGGCTGGCGAGTTCGCGCAAGTCCGCGTGCGACGCAACCTGCTCCTCGACATAGCGCGCCGCCTGTTGGGCCTGCTTGCGCCCCAGATGCCAGTCGAGAATCTGCATGCCGGGCACGATCGGCGGGCTGAGCAATATGTCACCGTCGCGCAGCATCGAGCGCGAGGCGATGCGGCTGGCGACGACCATCGATCGCTGCATGATCTCGACGATCGAGGGGAAATCGCTGTCGGACTTGCGCCGCAGCAGCAGGTCGCGGATCAGCTGACCGCGCCGCCTGAGCGACTGATACGCGGCCTTGATCCGCCAGACCTGTCCCGCCTCGCCCAGGGTCACGACGATATTGGGGCCGGACTTGAGCGCGCGCATCGTCACCACCGGCACATTGTCGAGCACCCCGCCATCGACCAGGATATTGCCATCGGTATCGATGAAGGGCGGCAGGATCGTTGGCAGCGACCCCGATGCCCGCACCGCGTGCCACAGCGGCCCGCGCCGGTGGACGTGCAGATCATTGGTCGAAAGATTGGTCGAGAGGGCGAAGAAGTTGAGCGGCTGGTCGGCAATATCGGCATTGCCGTAACGCGCCTCGAGCTCGGCATCGAACACTGCCGGGTCGAGCAGCGAATGGATCGGCACGGTAAAGCGCCGCATCGCCTTGGCGCCGATGAACATCGCCTCCATCTGGTCGAGCGTCTGTTCGACCGACAGCCCCTGCGCGATCGCTGCGCCCATCGCCGCGCCCGCGCTGGTACCGCCGATCAGGTCGATCGGCACGCCCGCGCGCTGCAACCCGCGCACGATGCCCAGATGCGCGCAGCCCAGCGCGCCGCCGCCGGCGAGCACCAGCCCGACCGCGCGCCCGGTCAGAAAGCGCGCGACACGGCGGAAATCGCGGTCGTCGTCGAGCGCCATATGGTGGTGCAGATGCGGGTCGCGATCCGTCAGCCACGCGGCGGTGCCCCGAATCGGATCGCTGGCCTTGGGCCGCACCACGAGCAGGGTGCGGTTGGGCGGTTCGATTGCGGCACAGCCCGCCAGTTCAAGCGGGTTCATCATCGGGTTCGCGCCCGCTTCGGCGATCATCAGCAGCCCATCGGCGTTGCGGCAGACCAGCGAGCCCCATTCGGCATCGCCCGACGCATCGATGAGCAGATAGCCGCGCCGCGCCTCATGCTCGCGCAGCCAGGCCTGATAGGCGCTGGCGGGGCCGGGCGGAACGTCGCTCTCGCGCACCAGCATGACCTGGCGGTCATCCGGGATGGTGGCGCGAATGGTGTCCGTCAGCCGGTGCAGCAGCTTCGGGTCGATCCGGCTCGACCCGCAGGATACCACCGCGATTACGCGCGGCAGCCGCGCTTCCATCGGCGGGGTCTTGGCGGTGACTGCGGCGAGCCGCTGCGTGACGGCAGTAAGGATCGCGGGAACGAGCTGAGGATAGGCGGCGACCACCGCGTCGTAGCTCGCGCGGTCGAGCACCATCACCACGCTGTCGCGGCTCGCCTGCAAGGTCGCGGTGCGCGTGCCGCCGCCGAAAAAGGCCAGCTCGCCCACCGGCTCGCCCGCCTCGATCTGCGCGACCGCCTTGTTGCCGGTCGGTGTCTCGATCAGTACGCGAAGCCGCCCGGTCTCAAGGAAATAGAGCGAATCCGCCGGGTCGCCCTGGCGCACCAATATGTTGCCGGCAGGCAGGTCAAGACGGTGCGCGCGGGCACTCAGGGCGTCGATGGCCTTTCTGTCGACATCGGCGAACAGGCCCGACTGCATCCAGTCGCGCAGGCTGCCATCGCCATGGCCGTTGTCAGGCATTGCCGTCACCCAAAGATCCTCTCCGGGCCTGTCAGCCCGTGTCGCTATCCGCCAACCCTTAGCGCAGCCCCATGAAAAACAGAAGTATCGGTAGTAACAGGCCAATTTGCGACGAGGCGAGCAACGCTTTTCCGGCTCATCCCTTGGTGTTCTGCTGGCCGGGCCGTCCCCCAAACCGCCTCATGGCCCGGCCAGCGCCTCAATCCCGAGGAAGGACGCGGCAACCGGCGGACAGCAAGAGGAGACAGCTTCATGAACATGCAGGACAGCACGCTCGAACGCGGCTATGACACCATTTCCAGCGACCGGGTCGACGGCACCGCCGTCTATGGCGCGGATCGCGAAAAGATCGGTTCGGTGACCAACATGCTGATCACCAAGCGCGAGGGCCGCGTGACCGATGTGATCATCTCGGTCGGCGGCTTTCTCGGCATCGGCAGCGAGTTGCACAGCCTGCCCTGGTCGAAATTCAGCTATGATACCGAACTGGGCGGCTATGTCGTCAACGTGACCGCCGACCAGCTCAAGGACGCGCCGCGCTTTTCCGAGAACGATCGGGATCGCGCCTATGATCGCGACTATCAGTCGAGCGTCTACAATTACTGGCAGGTCCAGCCTTATTGGTGATCCGATCGACCCGTCAGCACAAGGTTCCGGGCCGGGAAGCAAGCGCTTTCCGGCCCGCCTTGCGTCGGGGCGTTGCAGAATGGCTTGCGTTGCCCGGTGCGCTGGGCTTTAGCGGCGCGGCGCTGGCTCCCGTCCGGAGCAGCGTCGCTATCGAAGGTTCTGCCCCGGATGCTCAAACGGCTCTATCACTGGACGCTGGCCAAGGCCGCGCACGAAAAGGCGCCCTATTGGCTGGCGGCGGTCAGCTTCATCGAATCGAGCTTCTTCCCGATTCCCCCCGATGCGATGCTCGCGCCGATGTGCCTCGCCCGGCCGCAAAAGGCGTTTCATTATGCGCTGATCTGCACCATCGCCTCGGTGCTGGGCGCGCTTCTGGGCTATGCCATCGGCTACTTCCTGTTCGAGACGATCGGCCGCGCCATCCTGGACTTTTACGGCCTCGCCGATCAGTTCGAGAGCTTCAAGACCAGCTTCAACGAACAGGGCTGGGTCATCGTGCTGCTCGCAGGCTTCACCCCGTTGCCGTTCAAGGTTATCACCATCGCTGCCGGTGCAACAGCGATGCCGCTCTACATCCTGATCCTGGCCTCGATCATCGCGCGTTCGGCGCGGTTCTTCCTGGTCGGTGCGCTGCTGTGGAAATTCGGCCAGCCGATGCAGGACTGGATCGACAAGCATTTCGCGCTGGCCACCACCGCGGTCGGCGTGCTGTTCGTCGGCGGTTTCGCT
Organism: Blastomonas sp.; assembly: GCA_964228845.1. GTDB lineage: Bacteria > Pseudomonadota > Alphaproteobacteria > Sphingomonadales > Sphingomonadaceae > Blastomonas. The sequence goes on along the minus strand of CAXRCQ010000321.1, from coordinate 4,044 downwards.
GCGCTCAAGTTCGTCTTCTAGGGCCTGCGGACGAAGAGCTCTTCATATCGCTTGCGCAGCGGCTCGGGGATCGGCCTGGGTCCGTTCCTGTCGGTCAGCACCAGCGTCGAGACGCAGGTCGCGACGCACACGCCCTGCTGGAAGGCAGCGGAATATATGTCCCAGCTCGACGAGCCGATCCTGCCGATGCCGCTCATCACCTCGACCGGATCGGGGAAATGTGCCTCGGCGACATAGTCGATCGCGACCGAGGCAATCAGCCAGCGCTCGCCCGGCTGGCGGCGTTCGAGCCCCAGATTGCGGTTGAACCGCACCCGGCCATTCTCGAACAAGGCCGCCATGGCGACATTGTTGATATGGCCGAGCGGGTCGAGATCCTGGAAGCGCGTCTCGGTGACCGTGCTGAACGGATAGCTCTCCGCATCGCGCTGCCAGGCTTCTGCTTTGGGCATTCAGATGGTCCTGCCGGATCGTTCAGAGCGAACGGCCGATCAGTTCCTTCATGATCTCGTTGGTGCCGCCGAAGATGCGCGTCACGCGCGCCCCGCGCCAGGCCCGCGCGATCGGATATTCGTTCATATAGCCTGCGCCGCCATGCAGCTGGAGGCACTTGTCCATGATCTCCCACTGCAGTTCGGTGTGCCACAGCTTGGCGGCTGCGCCCTCGACCGCGGTGAGTTCCTTCTTGGCATGGCGATTGAGCGCCCAGTCGAGATGCGCCCAGCCGACCTGCAGCTTGGCCTTGAGATCGGCGAGCACGAAGCGGGTATTCTGGAAATCGAACACCGTCTTGCCGAAGGCCTTGCGGTCCTTCACGAAGGCGACGGTATCGTCATAGGCCTTTTGCGCCGAAGCCTGGGCCGAGACCGCGATCGACAGGCGCTCCTGCGGCAGCTCGCTCATCAGATAGATGAAGCCCTTGCCCTCTTCTCCGAGGCAGTTGGTCATCGGCACACGTACGTCGTTGAAGAACAGCTCCGAGGTATCGGCGGCGTCCTGGCCGATCTTGTCGAGATTGCGACCGCGCGCGAAACCTTCGCGATCGGCCTCGACCAGGATGATCGACACGCCCTTCCAGGCCGGCTGGACCTCGGTATCGGTCTTGGCGCAGACCAGGATCAGGTCGGCATTCTGGCCGTTGGTGATATAGGTCTTCGAGCCGTTGATGACATAATGGTTGCCATCCTTTTTCGCCGTCGTGCGGATGCCCTGCAGATCCGATCCCGTGCCCGGCTCGGTCATCGCGATCGCGGTGATGGTCTCGCCCGAAACGAGGCGCGGCAGCCATTTCTGCTTCTGCTCTTCCGATCCGTACTGGACGATATAGTTGACCACGATATCGGACTGGAGCGAGAAGCCGAGCGGCGAACCGCCGAAATAGGCGGCTTCCTCGTTGACGATGGCGTTATAGCCGAAGTCGAGGCCCAGGCCGCCATATTCTTCCGGAACGGTGGGGCAGAGCAGGCCGAGCTCGCCCGCCTTGGGCCAGATGTCGCGGGGAACGATCTTTTCCTCGTCCCATTTCACCGCATTGGGAGCCACCTCGTCCTGCATGAAGCGGCGCACGGTCTGGCGGAAGGCTTCGTGATCGGGGGTATAGGCGGTGCGGGCAAGTTCATCGAGCGACATGGCTTCTCTCTCCGGTGAATCTTCGGCCGCACGATTCATGCCGCGCGGCGGTGCAGCAGGTCTAGCGCTGCGTTGACGTAAACGTCAATCGCTATTTAATCGCGCGGTTAAGGGGATCAGGTCTGCGCTCGCCCGCGCGCCATGACCGCGAGCCGCGCCTGTTCGACCGCTTGCGGTTCGACCTGACCATTGGCGGCGGTCGACCGATCGGCCTCGAGCGCAAGGCCGTCGCCGAAGCTCAGCGCATAGCCGTCGTCGATCAGCTTCTTGTAGGCAGCGAGCATGGCCGGATCGATGTTCGCCATGTCGCGCGCCAGCGCGGTGGCGGCAGGGAGCAATTGCTCGGGCTCGAGCACGCGGTTGACCAGTCCCCAGCGTTCTGCCGTGGCGGCATCGAGGAAATTGCCGGTCAGCGACAGCTCCTTGGCACGCGAGATGCCGACCATCCGCGACAGCTTCTGCGACAGGCCCCAGCCGGGCATGATGCCGACCCGGGCATGGGTATCGGCAAAGCGGGCATTGGTCGATGCGATCAGCACGTCGCAGGCCAGGGCCAGTTCGAACCCGCCGGTAATCGCGACGCCGTTGATCGCGCCGATCACGGGCTTGGCGCATTGCTCGACCGCCCTGACCGGATTGTCGCGCGGGCTCGTGGCATTGGCGGCGCCCAGCCCCTCGGTGCTCGCGCCCAGTTCCTTGAGGTCGAGCCCGGCGGTAAAGGCGCGCGTCCCTGCGCCTGTCAGCACGACCGCGCGCACCGCATCGTCATTGGCTACCGCCAGCATCGCGTCGGCGAGTTCGGCGCGCAAAGCCTTGGACAGCGCATTCATCGCCTCTGGCCGATTCAGGGTGACAATGGCAATCGAGCCTTCGATTTCAGTAAGAACGAGCGGCATTTATCCCTCCATTATGACGGCGATTCATGCCGTTTCTATCACCAGTCACGCGTTTATTCGTTATGGCTTCTTCCAGCCAGGTGTTACTCTCGGCATGGGGAGTTCTTCTTGCGATGGAGTACCTTATGGCCACTCGTCTGTTTGCTTCCACTGCGCTGCTGATGCTTTCCACTGCCGGGCTAGCGCAAAGCCCGGCACCGCTCAATCCCGGGCCCCTCAAACCAGGCCCGCTCAAGCGCGACGAGATCGTCGTGGTCGGGGCCAGGCTTGCCGATCTCAAGGCCGATGTCGAGCGCTGCGCCGCGGGCGGCTGCACCGTGCGCGAGGATGTCATTGCCACCGTCCGCTATGCCGAGGCCGAATTCCGCGAGGGCAATTATCATGATGCGCGCAAGGCGCTGGGCAGGTCGGTTTCGCGTACCAAGAAGCAAGCCGATAGCGATCCCTTTGCTGTGGCCGAACTGCACACCGCCCGCGCGACCGTCGCATGGCATTTCGGCGACCAGCGCGAGGCGCTGCGCGCCACGGGGGCGCAAACGCGGCTGCTCGACCGCCACGCCCCGCAATCGCCCAATGCGCTGATGGCGCGGATGCGACTGATCCAGGCGCAGTATCAGTTCGATGCTCCGTCGGTGAACGTCCGCGAACTGAAGAACCTGTCTGAACGCGCGACCGAGGCCAACCTGCCGCTGATCGCGATGCGTGCCGATCTGGGGCGCGCGGCTATGCTGTATCGGGCCAATCAGCGTGTGCAGGCCATGAAACTGCTCGACGCCATCCGGGCAAGCGAGGTGCCACAGGCAGGACAGCTGAAGCTCGCTGCCGAGGTGCTGGCAATGCGTCTGGCGGCCAGCGATGGCGATATGGCCGCGGTCGAAGCCTTGATCGCGCGTCTGACCGAAGACCAGAAGCGAATGGGTCCGACGCTGATCTGGTCCCCGCCCACCCCGACGCCCTATGGACCCGGCAACATGCCGCCCATTGAGAGGGACAGCCACCTGACGGAGCCACAACCCGGATATTTTCCGTTCTTCTGGGTCGATGTCGGTTTTGCGATCGGGGCGGACGGCAGGGTGGAGTCTGCGGAAATCCTGCGCGGATCGGAGTTGAAAGGCTGGGCCAAGCCCCTGGTCAAGGCCATTGCCCAGCGGCGCTATTCGCCCTCCGCCGAGCCGGATGATCTTACTGGGCGCTATAGGGTGGAACGCTACACGCTGACAGCGGATTTCGGCACGCCCAAGGGGTCGCTCATCCGCCGCCGCGCAGGCTTGAAGCGCTTCGAACGCATCGACCTTACCGTCGCGCCGCCGCAACAGGCCTCCGCCCCGACCGTGCCGAGCTAGAGCCGCGCCGGGGCGTGCCTCGGCGCGGGCCTTTCGACACACTGGGCCTGCCGGGGGGTCGCGCCAAAGGCAGGAGGGCATTTCCATGTCCCGCGCTCAGCGCTTTCTGGAGCGGTTTCGATCGTCGGCCGACGAGCTCAATCCGCTCGACATGCTGCACGAGGATAGCGAGGGGT
>CAXRCQ010000320.1:0-9001 GCA_964228845.1 Blastomonas sp. | reverse complement strand
GGGGAGGGGGACCGCCGACCGGAGGTCGGGGGTGGCGGGGAAGCGATACGGCATGACGATTCATCCGGGCACAACACCTTTGCCCCTCCACCACCCGCTGCGCGGGCGGTCCCCCTCCCCCAGCAAGCTGTGGGAGGATTTTGAGCATTACTCCGCCGCTTCCTCTGCCTCGCCCGCCGCGATCAGCGCGGTGTCGCCATAGCGGGGCAGCGCCTCGATCTCGTCGATCGTTTCCAGCTCGCGCTTGCCGGTCTCGATATTGAGCGCGGCGAACTTGCGGCCGGTGGAGAGGACATTGCGTTCGAAGCTGCCGACGAACTTGTTGTAATGGCCGACCGCGCTCGACAGGCCCGAGCCGACGCGCTTCAGATGATCGGCAGATATCGCGAGCCGGTCGTAGAGTTCCTTGCCGAGCTGGCCGATCTGGCGCGCTTCCTGAGCGAGACCCTCCTGCCGCCAGACGCTGGCGACGGTGCGCGCGATGGCAACCAGATTGGTCGGCGTTGCGAGCAACACCTTCTTCTCGAACGCATAATCCCATAGCTTGGCGTCATGCTCGAGCGCGGCGGAGAGGAAATGCTCGCCGGGCACGAACATGATCACGTAATCTGGCGCGTCGGCGAACTGGTCCCAATAGGCCTTGCGCGACAGGCCATCGATATGCGCCTTCATCGAGGCGCAATGCGCGGTCAGCGCAAGACGGCGGGCGTCGTCATCCTCCGCGCCAAAGGCATCCTGATAGGCGTTCAACGACACCTTGGCGTCGATCACCAGCGACCGACCGCCCGGCACCTTGACCACGGCATCGGGCCGCAGCCTGCCATCTTCGGTCTCGACGCTGCGCTCCATGTCGAAATCGGTGCGCTCGGCCAGCCCGCAGCTTTCGAGCACGTTGCGCAACTGCTGTTCGCCCCAGCGCCCGCGCGCCTTGGGGGCGTTGCGCAAGCTGTTGACCAGCCGCGCCGCCTCGGTCTGCACCCGCTCCTGCCCCGCGCGCATCTGCTCGATCAGCCCGGTGAGATTGCCATAGGCCTCGCTGCGCGTCGCCTCGATCTTCTGGACCTGGTCCTCATAGCTTTTCAGCCGCTCGCCCACCGGTGCGAGCAGCGCGCGGATCTTTTCCTCGTTCTTTTCCTCGGACTGGGCAAAACGCTCGTTGGCGCGGCGCAGGAACGCCTCCTGCGCCTCGCCGAGCAGCTTGTTGCCGACCTCGCCGAACTGCTGCGCCAGCTGCTCGCGCGCCTCGACCAGCAGACGCACCTGCTTTTCGTGATTGGCGGCATCGGCCTTCATCGCGGAAAGCTCGGTCGAAACGGCCTGATACTGACCCTGCAGCGCATCGAGTCGCCCGACGAGATCGTCGGCCTGGCGCGCGCGTTCGCTGGCGGCCGCGAGCTGGCCTTGGAGCGCTCCACCCTGCTGCCGTGCCTCTTCCAGTTTCAGCGCCAGATCGTCGGCCAGCTTCGCCCGCTCGCTCGCGCCCGCCAGATCGCGGATAGCCGCATTGAACTGCTCCTGGAGCGCCTTGAGCGCTGCCTGGGCCTCATCGCGCTCGGCACGGGCATCAGCGACGGGCTTGCCGCCCAGGAACCAGCCGATCCCGAGCCCTGCGACCAGCGCAACAATAATGAGAATGGCAACCATCGGGTCCATAATAATACCCCAACAAATCGCGCATGTGCGGGGGGCTCTCACCCCCCGCAACGCGCGCATCATTCAGATAATGGATTTCGACAGCGCATCACCGCCATATGATCTGCGCGTTGTCTAAGGAAATCTTCAATCGCGCCACGGAAGTCGCCAAAGCCAAGCTTTGACTGGCACAGGAAGAGTCCGTTGCTATCACGCAAGATCCAAATCCATCGATCATCCAACACACGCAGCAACAACTTCCCGTTATTCATGGGAATTGCTCCGTGATCGAAAATGGAAATGAACTTCAGTCTATTAGACGGGTCGATTTCGACGTGTGGCGCTGTCGCAGGCGGCTCACATATTTTACTGTTCTGTTTATTGCCTCTTATCGGAGGGCGCTGCAACTTACCAAAAGAAACCTGTCGACCGAGTCGGAAGTCTAAAGTCAGAGAATTGCTTGCTTTTTTAACTCGAATCCATGGCCCGCCCCTTTCCATACAAGTGGAACATGTCGGGAACGTACCTTAGTCGAGCGAATCCAACAACTGCAAATGCCGGTTGTCCACCGAATTCACGCCGCCTTGCGCATCTTCTCGAGCTTTTTCAGCACCATCTGGCGCTTGAGGCGCGACAGGTGGTCGATGAACAATATGCCTTCGAGATGGTCCATCTCGTGCTGCAGGCAGGTTGCCATCAGCCCTTCCATCGCCTCTTCATGGACCTTGCCGTCGAGATCCTGCCAGCGCGCGCGGATGCTTGCGGGGCGCTCGACCTCGGCATATTGGTCGGGCACCGAAAGGCAGCCCTCGTTGTAGAGCGACTGCTCGGCCGAAGGATCGAGAATTTCGGGATTGATGAAGACGCGCGGCGCCTTGATCGGCTTGCCTTCCTCGTCTTCCTGCTCCTGCAGGTCGATGACGAGCACGCGCTTGGGCACGCCGACCTGGATGGCAGCGAGGCCGATGCCCGGCGCATCGTACATGGTCTCGAACATGTCGGCGACCAGCGTGCGCAGTTCGTCGTCGAACGTCTCGACAGGGGTGGAGACGGTCTTCAGCCGCGGATCGGGAACTTCAAGAATAGGACGGATAGCCATGCCGTCCAGATATGATTGCAACGCGGCCCGGTCAAGCCGCGCGAGCGGGTCAGGCGCGGCCGAAGCTGCGCTGTGCGGCAAGGCCCGTATTCGCCAGTGTCGGTTTGCGACCAAAGCCGCGCCGCTCGACCAGCGGATTGGCCTCCTTTTCGAGCAGGCTCAGCGATCCGAAATACATCTCGCGCAGCCCCACCACGTCCTCGAGCAGCTCGTCGGGTTCGACATGGGTCTCGACGCAATGCCGCGCCACCATCTCGATCTTCTCGGCCAGCAAGCCCAGCCGCTCGGCTCCGAACTGGTGCGCTTCGCTTTTCAGCGTGTGGGCCGGAAGCACCAGCCTCGCGGCGCTGCGTTCGCGCATGGCCGCTTCGATCGCGTCGACCGACTTGACCCCGTCCTCGCGAAAATAGCCCAGGATGCGCACGAAATCGCTGCCCAGAGTCGCTCGCGCCTCGGCATAGGTCGACCAGTTCACCAATGGCGCTTCTTCGTAAGACATGATGCAATCTCCCGACGTGCTCCCAGGCACGCAGCAGGGAAATTACATCGGTAATGGTAAATGAAGTCTTTCGGCCATCAAGTAACTGTGCCGTTCAACAACAAAAACCATGTTTCTTAAATCACGCCAAGATGACGCCAATAATCAATTGTTCGAAAACGGATTTTTCGGAGCGCGATAGGTAAGCCGTACCGGCACTGCGCCGAAGCCGAGCTCGCGGCGCAGGCCATTGACCAGATAGCGCGAATAGCTTTCGGGCAATTCATCCACCCGCGTGCCGAAGATGACGAAGCCCGGCGGGCGCACCTTGGCCTGGGTGATATAGCGCAGCTTGATCCGCTTGCCGCCGGGCGCAGGCGGCGGATTGGTCTCCACTGCCATTTCGAACCAGCGGTTGAGCTGGCCGGTCGATACCCGGCGCGACCAGGCGGTGCGCGTCTCGAACGCCACCTTGATCAGCGTGTCGATGCCCTTGCCGGTCACGCCCGAAATGGTGAGCACCGGCACGCCCTTAAGCTGCGCCAGGCCTTCGTCGAGCGCCGCCTTGATGCCGTTGAACAAGCTCGAGGCATCCTCGGCGACATCCCATTTGTTGATCGCGATGACGAGCGCGCGGCCTTCCTTGATGACATGATCGGCAATCTTGAGTTCCTGCAGCTCCAGCCCGCGCGTCGCATCGAGCAGCAGCACCACGACCTCGGCATAGTCGATGGCCCGGCGCGCATCGGCGACCGAAAGCTTTTCCAGCTTGTCGGTGACCTTGGCCTTCTTGCGCATGCCGGCCGTGTCGACCAGCCGCACCTTGCGCGAAGGCGCGCCGTCTGCCGGGTTCCAGGTCCAGTCGATCGCGATCGAATCGCGGGTGATCCCGGCTTCCGGCCCGGTGATCAGCCGGTCCTCGCCCAGGATCTTGTTGATCAGCGTCGACTTGCCGGCATTGGGTCGCCCGACGATCGCCAGTTGAAGCGGCGCGGCTTCCAGCGCGCTTTCATCGATCGATTCGGCATCGAGATGGACATTGGCGAATTCGGTCTCCGGCTCGCCCTCTTCTTCCCAGTCCTCGATCAGCGGGCGCAGCGCATCGAACAGTTCGGCCAGGCCGACGCCATGTTCCGCACTGAACGCGATCGGCTCGCCCATCCCCAGCGCATAGGATTCCATCAGGCCGGCATCGGCAGAACGGCCCTCCGCCTTGTTGCCCATCAGGATGATCGGCGTCTTGGTGGTGCGCAGCCAGCGGGCGATTTCCTCGTCGAGCGGGGTCAGCCCGGCGCGGGCATCGAACACGAAAATCGCCGCGCGCGCGCTGGCGACTGCAGCCTCGGTCTGCTGACGCATGCGCCCCGGCAGCGTCTCGGGATCCTCGTCCTCATAGCCTGCGGTATCGACGATCTGGAAATGGAGGCCCAGCAGTTCGGCCTTACCCACGCGTCGGTCGCGCGTCACGCCGGGCTGGTCGTCGACCAGCGCCAGCTTCTTGCCCACCAGACGGTTGAACAAAGTGGATTTGCCGACATTGGGCCGGCCGATAATGACGATTTCGGGTAACATTCTGCCGCCTGTATAGCGGAAGGGAGCATTTGTCTCCCCCCGCAATCAGGCGCGTTGCCGTCCGGCCTTAACGGAACGCGCTGATCGTGCCGCCATCGTCGAGGATATAGAGCGTGTTGTCAGCCACGATCGGCGGCAGCGACACGTCTTCCTTGAGCTCGAACAGCACGTTGAAGCTGCCGTCTGCCGGATTGACGGTGCCCACCTCGCCTTCGGTATTGACCGTGAACAGGCGGCCACCCGCGAGCACCGGGCCGTTCCAGTAGATCGCGCCGGTCTTCTTCTTTTCCTTGCGGAAGCGCTGCAACTGGGTGGACCAGCGTACCTTGCCGGTCGCGCGCGCGATGCACAGGATGCGCGCATCGTCGGTCAGCACGAACAGCCATTCGCCCGCGATCACCGGGGTGGAAATGCCCGCGATGTTGAGCTCCCAGATGCGCTGGCCAGTGACCAGCTCATAGGCCGCCATGCGCCCGCCCTCGCCCACCGCATAGACGCGGCCGCGATCGATGATCGGATCGGCATCGATATCGGTCAGGGTCGACACCGAGGTCGAGATGCTGGTGCGCGCGAGCGCATCGGACCAAAGGTTGCGGCCGTTTTCGTAGCGATAGGCGATCAGTTCGCCGCTCGAGAAGCCGGCGACCACGGTGCCCTGACCCGCTGCCGGTGCTGCCACGCCGAACACGCCCGCCTGGCCGAGCGATCCGCTCTGGTTCCAGGTGGTGGTGCCATCGGTCTGATTGAGTGCGATGAGCTGGTTGTCCTGCGTCATCACATAGACCGATCCGAACGCCAGGGTCGGAGCGCCGCGCAGCGGGCCTGCGGGCTTGACGCGCCAGATCTGCGAGCCATCGCTGGGATTGAGCGCTGCGACTTCGCCGACACCGTTGGTGGCATAGACCCGGTTTGCATCGACGCTGACGCCACCGCCGAAGACCGAGGCCGAACCACCACTGTCCGGCTCCAGCGTCACCGACCAGACCTGCGTCCCGCTGGCGGTGTCATAGGCGTGCACGGTGCCGTTGGTGTCGATTGCATAGAGCCGGCCGTTGAACACCACAGGTGCAGCGGCGAGGCGCACACGCAGGCTCGATCCGGCGATGCGGGCGGTCCAGGCACGGGTGAGATTGTCGCCAATCGTCAGGTGGCCGATCGCCTTGGTTGCAATGCCGCCAGGCTGGTTCCAGTTCGCGTTGGTTGTCGCAGGAGGCAGGATCACCGACACGCCCGCCAGGTCCTTGTCCACATTCGCGCCGCTTTCCGCGCGCGTCAGGATCGATGTGCGATTGCCCACGGTTGGCGTCACCTTGGGCTTGTCTCCGCCGCCCAGCACGCCGCATCCTGCCAGCGTAGCCGACAGCGCGAGAATCATCGCCCATTTTGCCTTGTGCATTGCCAGTCAAGCTCCCCGAATCATCACAAAATTCAACGTCAACGGTAGCGACCCGCACATGAACTCTTACTGCGCACCCGCCGGTGCAGCCAGCCCCGGCGCCGTTACCGGAGCGGCGACACCCTGCGCCTTGCTGGGATCATCGACCGCATCGACGCCCATGACACCGGCCAACTGACGCGCACGTGAACGGATGGTTTCCGGCACGGTCTTGTCCTCGGCCAGCTTCTGGAACAGCGGGCCCGCAAGGTCCGGCTTGTTCATCCGCATATGCGCGATCGCGACCATCTCGCCGGCGCTGCCGAACCAGGGATTTCCGGGGACCGCAAGCGGCTTCAGTCGCGCAATCACATCCTCGGGCTTCAGGCTGTCATATTCTGCCGCCGTCTGACGGATCAGTGCCAGATCGCGCAGCGGCTGCGGCAGGCTGTCGTCACCTGCCACCCTTGCGAAGATGGCGGCTGCCGCCTTGGGATCATCCTGTTCCTGCTTGATGCCAGCCTGGAGCAGCTGGGCCGCGGCGCGATATCCCGGCTGGTCGGCAGTTTCGAGCGGCTTCAGGGCGTTGGCCCCGCCAGCAAGATTGTTGCCCCGCACCGCATCGAGCGCTGTGGTCATTTCCTCACCGCGCACGCCCGCCTCTTCGGCCTGCATGTGGCGGTACCAGAACCATCCGCCAAGCGCGAGCAGGATGACCACGATACCGATCAGCAGCTGCTTGCCGTAATTCTGGACGATCCCGGCCATCTGATCCTGACGCAGCGCATCATCGACTTCCCGCAGGAACATGGCGTCACGCGCGGCATCTGCATCCTGTTTCGGTGTCAGCGCCAAAGGAGGCTCCTTGCATAGCTTTGGGGCCGTAAGGCGTTCGCCCCGGCTCAAGGTGAGCGTCTTTAACGGCCGATCCGGGCAAAAGCCATGGCAAATTTGCCGCAACTTCTGCCCCTGCCGTTGCCCTGCTTCAGAAGCGCTTGCGGAAGCTCAGCGATACGACGCGGCCCTGCGGATCGATGAAGCCGGGCTGATAGCGCAGCGGCACTTCGCCCGCCTCGTTGGTCACCCGCTGCTGCGCGTTGAAGATGTTGTCGACACCCAGCCGCAGCCGCGAGCCCTTGAGGAACGGCAAGGCCTCGGTCAGCTTGGGCTTGTTGTCGAAATTGACGAAAGCGCGCATGCCGAAGGTCGCGATATCGTTGAAGCGCAGGTCGGTGGAGCCAGGCAGCCCGCCGCCATCGACACGCGACCCGCTCTGGTAATTGCCCGAAAAGCGCAGGCCGATACCGTTCAGGAACAGCCCGCCTTCCATCTCGACGCCATGGCGAGGGACACCCCCGTTCGAGCCGATAGCGGAACCGTTCAGCAGGTCCAGCTCGGCCAGACCCGGACGGATGCGGATCGTCTCGGCAAAGCGGACGGTGTGATAGACCGAGATGTTCCAGCGACCGCCACGGCCGCCCGCGCCAGGGCCGAATCCGCCTCTGGGCCCGCGCGGAGGGGCGCCTGCACCAGGACCGCGCGGACCGCCAGCGCCCTGGCCGCCTCGGCCAGGCCCACCCGCGCCGCCGCCGCGTTCATCGCCGCCAATCCGCTTCGAGAAGTTGATGCCGTAACGCAGTCGGTCGCTGGTCACGCGGTCATAGTTGATCGCGCGCTGATCGATGGCGAGCAGCGTTCCGTCGGTATCGCGAATGATGCGATCGGGGAACGCCGCCTCGATCTCGGGCGTCAGGATCGGGAAGGACGCGGTGGTGCCATAGCTGCGGTTGCGGATGAATTCGGCCAGGAAATCGAGCCCCTCGACAAACGGTGGGCGATAGCTGAGCGACACCTTGACGTCGCGCCGTTCTTCCGGCGTCAGCAGCGGATTGCCGCCCGAGATGATCGTCGCCAGCACGGTCTCGTTGCGGGCGAGGTCGAAGGTGCTGACATTGGGCGTCACGATCTGCGGATCGCCGAGCTGGCCGATCCCGGGTGCGGCTTCCTCGCCGATCAGCGAGGCCTGGATGGTCAGCGTATCGGTCGGCGACCAGTTCAGACCATAGCCGAAGCTGAGCAATCCGCCGACATCGCTGAGTTCGCGATAACCGATATTGCCGTTGACCGACAGCTTGCCGAACCAGTCGGACATATAGGTGTCGACCAGCGGCACATCGATATTGGCCGAGACATTGGCTTCGCTGCGGGTGAGCGAGGTGCTACCCTGCCCGGCGCGACGGCTGTCGGTCGAGTCCTGCAAGCGTCGCGCAAAGCCTCCGACCAGGGTCAGGTTGACCGGGCCTGCAGGCAGATCGACCAGCTTGCCATTGGTCGTCAGCTGCGCGTTGAACAGCTGGTTGCGGCTTTCTGCCGTGTCGCTGACCAGCCCCGGCAGCAATGATCCCAGCGTTCCGGTGAACGGATTGATCGCCCCGGTCGCGCGCGAGATCGCGGCCTGCACGCCACTGGTGTCTACCGGCTGGTCGATGATGGTCAGCGTGTCGACACGGGTATAATCGCCGGTCAACGCCCATTTCCAGTTGGCAGGCAGCACGCCATTGGCGTTGAAGCCGAGCGAATAGGTGTCGGTATCGACGGTCCGGGTGATCGCGCGCGGATCGTTGAAGGCCGTCAACAAGCTGACATCACGGCCGAACGGGTTGAACGGATTGGCCGCGGGCACCGTCAGCGTCGCGGTATTGAGCCCCAGCAGCGACGTCGCGAAATTGTTGGTATAGGTCGCGTTGACCTGCACATTGGTTTCGGGGCCAAGATTGCGGATATAGGTCGCATTGGCCTGGATGCGGTCCGAATTGGGAATGAGCGTGCGGAATTCGCCGAGATC
>CAXRCQ010000319.1:0-5281 GCA_964228845.1 Blastomonas sp. | reverse complement strand
GTCCGCCTGGAGAAGCAGCTGCGCAAAGGCGCTGCTGTCGCTCTTGGTGGCGCGCGCAATCTGGAATCCGCGCTTGGCCCAGCTGGCGGCATATTGCTTGTTGCCGGCCAGATCGCCTTCGACCGCGCGCTGCAGATAGGGCAGACCCTGTGCCGCGAGCGGGGCGTTGGCGGCATCGATGCTGCGGCCACCCGACTTGGCGATCGCTTCGCCAAAATGCGCTTCGGCAAGCTGGAACAGGTTGACCGGGCTGTTCTGACCGGCCTGGACTGCCGCCGTCAGATACTGGCGGGCGCGCGCAAAGTCGTTCTTCACCAGCGCCTTCTCACCGATGAAGCTGTTGAAGGTGCGCATTTCTGCCTCGGTGGCCTTGCCGCTGGTCAGCGCCATCTCGACGCCCTTCATCTGCATCGCCTCGTCGCTCTTCTTGAGGCCGATCTGCAGCGTCATCTTGCCGGTGAGATATTTCTCGTCGGCGCTTGCGGCGACCGCAGCGGCTTCGTTCAGCTTGGCTTCGGCGGTAACGAAATCGTTGGCACCAAAGGCGGTCTGCGCGGCGGCAAAGGCGTTGCGAAACTCGGCGCTCAGCTCCATCTGCGGCGCTTCATCCTTGCCCTTCTTGCCCTTCTTTTCGGCGCGCTGTGCAAAGGCACCTTCGACCGGCAGTGCCAGCGAAACCGCCGTGGTTCCGGCGAGAGCCAGCATCAGGGCCAGGTTGAAACGGGAAATGCGACGCATGCTATCCTCCGAACTAAAACGCGGCAAAGGGGGTTGCCGTTTGATAAGGCCTTTGGCGGCCGGTTGATGAAGCCGTCCTTAATGACTCTGGCAGGAACGGACAACGACCTTTGCGGTTCCGGCCCAAAAAGCCGATGGCGTCGGGCATACGCACCTTTGGAGGGCCTGCCCGCAAGGATGCGGCGACGGTCTTTGCATCGCTTCGTCGCTGGTCTATGCGCTGGCCCATGATCATCCTGCTTTCCCCTGCCAAATCGCTGGATTTCGATTCGCCCGTCCCCAGCGTTGAGCCCAGCGCAGCACGTTTCGGGCCTGAAACCGAGCGACTGGTGACGTCCGCCGCGCGGCTCAGCAAGGCGAAGATGAAGCAGATCATGCCGGTGTCGGATGCGTTGATCGACCTCAACTATGCGCGCTATCGCGGGTTTCACGAGCAGCCCGAGCGCGCCGCAGCGTTCGCCTTCAACGGCGATGTCTATACCGGGCTGGAGGCGAAGACGCTCGACGAGCCCGCGCTGAGCTTCGCGCAGGATCATGTGCGTATCCTCTCGGGATTGTACGGCCTGCTCAGACCCTTTGACAATATCCGCCCGTATCGCCTTGAAATGGGCACACGATGGGCCCCACGCCACAAGTCGCTGGTCGCCTTCTGGGGTGACCGGATCGCCGCTGCCATCGCCGAAGACCTTGCCGCGAGCGGCAGCGACACCGTGGTCAATCTCGCCAGCCAGGAATATTTCGCCGCTGCCGACAAGGGGCTGGCCAAGCGCGGCATCCGCGTTGTGACCGCCGATTTCCGTCAGCAGGGTCCCAAGGGTCCGCGCTTCGTCAGCTTCGATGCCAAGCGCGCGCGCGGCATGGCAGCACGCTTCCTGTGCGAGAACCGGCATGCCGATGCGGACGCGCTCAAGGGCTTCGACAGCGACGGCTATCGCTTCGACGAGGAAGCGAGCGATGCGGACGTCTGGCGCTTCGTGCGGGCCTGAGCCGGACGACCGTCATCATCGGCGCATCGGGCGGCATAGGCGCGGCACTGGCTCGCCAGGCCGAGGCGCGCGGCGATGTGGTGATCGGCCTTGCCCGAAGCTTCTCCGGTGACCGGCATGTCGATCTGGAGGACGAGGCGAGCATCGCTGCCGCGGCTGCGCGCTTCGCCGATCAGCGGCTTGCCCCCGACCGGGTGATCGTCGCCACCGGCCTGCTTCACGCAGACGGACGTAGCCCCGAAAAGAGCATGAAGGACCTCGATGCCGCCTGGATGGCGCGCAATTTCGCCGTCAACACCATCGGCCCCGCGCTCGCCGCGAAGCATTTCATTCCGCTGATGCCGCGCAAGGCCCCTGCCCTGTTCGCCGCGATCGGCGCGCGTGTCGGCAGCATCTCGGACAACCGGCTGGGAGGCTGGTATGGCTATCGCGCGGCCAAGGCGGCGCTGCACATGACCATCCGCAACATCGCGATCGAATGGGGCCGCCGCAACGACCAGGCGATCGCCGTCGCGCTGCACCCCGGCACGGTCGATACGCTGCTGAGCAAGCCCTTCCAGGCCAATGTCGCCGAGGGCAAGCTGTTCACGGCGGACCACAGCGCGGGCATGATGCTGAACGTGCTTGAAGGCCTGTCCCCCGCCGATTCGGGCGGCATCTTCGCCTTTGATGGCAGCCCCATCCAACCCTGACTCCGGTACGCTGCCAAGCACCTGTTTTTCCTGTTGAAAAATACCCGTAAAATGCCCGCAAAAGCTGGCTTTTCTGTGCCCTGTCGCCTAGAGCCGATCCTGACGCGAAAGCGTCACAAAAGGCATGAAGGCGCATGGAATGAACGATACCACCGCATCAGCGGAACCCAGTGAAATTGAACGCATCGACATTGTCGACGAGATGCGCTCGAGCTATCTCGACTATGCGATGTCGGTCATCGTCAGCCGCGCCCTGCCCGATGTCCGCGACGGCCTGAAGCCCGTCCACCGCCGCATTCTCTTCGCCAGCCAGGAAGGCGGCTTCGTCGCTGGCCGGCCCTATCGCAAGTCCGCCAAGATCGTCGGCGACGTGATGGGCACCTATCACCCGCATGGCGACAGCGCGATCTACGACGCCCTGGCGCGCATGACCCAGGACTGGTCGATGCGCGTGCCGCTGATCGACGGCCAGGGCAATTTCGGATCGATGGATCCCGATCCCCCGGCCTCGATGCGCTATACCGAGGCGCGCCTTGCCAAGGTCGCCAACAGCCTGCTCGACGATCTCGACAAGGACACGGTCGATTTCACGCCCAACTATGACGGTTCGCGCGACGAGCCGCAGGTGCTGCCCGCGCGCTTCCCCAACCTGCTGGTCAATGGCGCGGGCGGCATCGCGGTCGGCATGGCGACCAACATTCCGCCGCACAATCTGGGCGAAGTGATCGACGCCTGCCTCGCCTGGATCGATAACCCGATGATCGAGCTGGAAGATCTGATGAAGATCGTCCCCGGTCCCGATTTCCCCACCGCGCCGCTGATCCTGGGCCAGGCGGGCGTGCGCAACGCCTATTCGACCGGTCGCGGATCGATCATCATGCGCGCGCGGCACAAGATCGAGGAAGGCCGGGGCGACCGCCGCTCGATCGTGCTCACCTCGATCCCGTTCCAGCTCGGCAAGAACAGTCTGGTCGAAAAGCTGGCAGAGGCCGCCAAGGACAAGCGGATCGAGGGCGTCAGCGACATTCGCGACGAATCGAACCGCGAGGGCGTGCGCGTCGTCATCGACCTCAAGCGCGATGCGACGCCCGACGTCGTGCTCAACCAGATCTGGCGGCACAGCCCGGCCCAGTCGAGCTTCCCGGCGAACATGCTGGCGATCCGCGGAGGTCGCCCCGAGGTCCTTCCGCTCAAGGAGATCATCGAGGCGTTCGTCCGCTTCCGCGAGCAGGTCATCACCCGCCGCACCAAGTTCGAGCTCGCCAAGGCGCGCGACCGCGCCCATATCCTGCTCGGCCTGGTCGTCGCGGTCACCAACATGGACGAGGTGGTGCGCATCATCCGTTCGTCCGCCTCGCCCGCCGAGGCGCGCGCGGCGCTGATCGCGCGGCAATGGCCGATTGCCGAAATTGCCCCCTATATCCGGCTGGTCGAAGCGATCGAGGCCGAGATCGAGGGCGATAGCTATACGCTCAGCGACATTCAGGTGCGCGCCATCCTCGACCTGCGCCTGCATCGCCTCACGGCGCTGGGCCGCGACGAAATCGGTAATGAATTGAAGGCACTTGCCGCCAATATCGAAGAATATCTCGCGATCCTGGCCGATCGCGCCAAGCTGTACGAGGTGCTCCGCGCCGAGCTGATCGCGGTGAAGGACGAATTTGCTACCCCGCGCCTGTCCGAGATCGCCCCGGCGGCCGATGGCATTGACGACGAGGACCTGATCGAGCGCGAGGACATGGTCGTCACCGTGACCCTGCAGGGCTATATCAAGCGTACCCCGCTCGATGCCTTCCGTGCGCAGGCGCGCGGCGGCAAGGGCCGGTCGGGCATGGCGACCAAGGACGAAGATGCCGTCACCAGCATGTTCGTCACCTCGACACACACGCCGGTGCTGTTCTTCTCGACGCACGGCAAGGTCTATCGCCAGAAGGTGTGGCGCCTTCCCGAGGGCGGCCCTGCGACGCGCGGGCGGCCTATGGTCAACCTGCTGCCGCTGGCACAGGGCGAGACGATCCAGACCGTGCTGCCTCTGCCCGAGGACGAGGATACCTGGGCCGATCTGCACGTGATGTTCGCCACCGCCAACGGCACCGTGCGGCGCAACTCGATGGATGCGTTCACCAACATCCCGTCGAACGGCAAGATCGCGATGCGTTTCGACGAGGGGTCGGACGACCGGCTGATCGGCGTGGCGCTGCTCACCGAGGGTGACGACGTGCTGCTCGCCACGCGCCAGGGCAAGGCAATCCGCTTCGCCGCGACCGATGTGCGCGAATTCCAGAGCCGCACCTCGACCGGCGTGCGCGGCATGACGCTTCGCGAGGGCGACGAAGTGATCTCGCTGTCGATCCTGGGCGGCTTCGATGCCACCACCGAGGAACGCGACGAGTATCTGCGCGCCGCGCCCTGGAAGGGCAACGAGGCACAGCCGACGCTCTCGCCCGAACGGATGCAGCAGTTCGCCGAGGCCGAGCAGTTCATCCTCACGGTCTGCGCCAATGGCTTTGGCAAGCTGTCTTCGGCATATGAATATCGCCGCACGGGTCGCGGCGGACAAGGCATCACCAACATCGACAATATCGGCCGTAATGGCCCGGTCGTTGCCAGCTTCCCGGCGACCAAGGGCGATCAACTGATGCTTGTTACCGATCAGGCAAAACTGATCCGGATGCCGCTTGACAGCTTGCGTGTTATCGGTCGCGGTTCAGCCGGCGTGCGTCTCTTCAACGTCGATGATAACGAACATGTCGTCAGCGCCGCGAAGATCGAAGAGAGCGACGACGGCGAAGAGCCAGTCGATGCACCAGTCGAAGCTGGAACGGAAAACTGACATTTGACGGTATCCCTCATCCCCGCCGCTAA
>CAXRCQ010000318.1:0-2362 GCA_964228845.1 Blastomonas sp. | reverse complement strand
TGCCGCTGTCGGTCATCAGCGTGCGCAGCATGTTGTTCACGCCGGTCCAGTCATGCTCAGAACTGTTGCGGCCCGAGATGATCAGCACCTGGAGCCGTGTTTCGGCCGGATTGACCGGGATGGTCACGCGCTGCACGGTTTCCGGCGGGCGATAGGGCACGGTGACGATGACCTGCGCCGCGGCGGTGCCGGCGGTGACCATCAGGGCAGCGGCGAGCAGCGCCTTGCGCATCATGCGGCTCCTTCCAGGGCAAGCTTGCCGGACTGGCTCTTGCGCGGCTGCGCAGTCGGCCAGGCCAGCACGACGCCGATCTGCACGAGCAGCAGGAAGATGATCCCGCCATAATAGGTCCAGCGGATTGCTGCGCGGGCACCTTCGGTGACGGCGGCGGGATCGTAATCGACCCCGGCGAGGATGAAGGCGATGCCTGCCGAGCCGAGCGCCATTCCGACTTTGGTGGCAAGGCTGACGCCCGCCGACAGCAGACCTTCTCGACGCACCCCGAACAAAGCCTCGTGATAGTCAACCGTTTCGGCGATCATCGCGAAAGCGGCGGTGGTGGTGACCGAAGTGGCCAGGCATGCGGTGACATATACTGCCAGGAAGCCCGTGGGCTGGCTTTCGACCAGCGGCAGGATGGCGAAGAGCAGGGCGGCGAGGCCGAGCATGGCTACGCAGCCATTGCGGATGCCGGTACGAGCGAGGATGGATGGCGCGACAAAGGCCGAGAGCAGCAGCATCCCCGCCACCGCCGGCAGCATCACGCCGATCATCCAGGGCGCGCGCATCACGTCGATCGCGAAATAGGCGGTGATCGCCATCATTCCGCCAAAGCGGACGAAATAGACGAGGCAGAACAGGAAGGAGACCAGCCAGGCGCGGTTGCGCAGCATCTTGCCGATCTCCGGCAGGATGGAGAAGCTCACAGAGGAATCGTCCACCACCCGCTCCCGGCAATTGCGGAACAGCGCGAGGATGCAGATCATCGACAGAACAGCGAAGATCGCCGCGGCAGCGAGATAGCCGCCGGGCTGCTTTTCCCCACCATAAGCTGCGAGGATCGGCTGCACCGCCGCCGTGCCAAGTACGACGCCCACTGAGGTGCCGATCGAGCGCATGCCGCCCAGCTTCAGACGATCGCTGCGGTCGCTACTCATCATCGGCAGCAGCGCGCTATACGGGATCGAGCCGAAACTCATCACGATGCCGAGCAGCTTGAAGGTAATGAACGCATAGGCGAGCTGCGCGCCCTGGCTCCAGCTGACGGGAACCGCGAACGTCGCGACGAACAGCAGAGCATAGGGCAGGGCGGTGAACAGGAAATAGGGGCGGGTGCGGCCCCAGCGGCTTCGGGTCCGGTCGACGGCAATGCCGACGCCCATATCGATCACCGCATCCATCAATCGCGCCACAAGGAAGATCGTGCCCACTGCCGCAGCGGGCAGCCCCACGACATTGACATAGTAGAGCAGCAGGAAGCCGCTCGCCATATTGTAGGGCAGGCTGTAGCCCATATCGCCAAAGCCATAGCTAAGCTTTTCTGCCAGCCGCAAACGTGTCCCGGACATGGTTCCTCTCCCATGCAGCGGCACCGATCGGCCGTCCGGCCCGGATCGCCTGGCAGCCTCACGACGACTGCTATTTATTAGAATTTTGATTCGTATAAAATGCCTTCCGGGGACTTGGCAACGCATTTTTTGCACAGCCTGTTGCACGAAAGTCAAAGTGCCGATCTCGCTTTGTGGACCATCAGAGCCCTGGAAATGGCTGATTTCGGGGGTTCAGAACCAGTATCATTCGGGAGATGAATGGATTTCGATAATTTCAATCGATAGGGCTTAAGCTTGACATGATGGGGTCAGTATATAAAATCATCATTCTAGTTTTAGTCGTTCTAATCACACCGTCATAAGCGGGCAGATCCGCAGGCGGCCTTTGAGGGGAGGATTGCCGAGATGCACTCACACGCCATTCGTGCTGCGCTCATGCTGGGGGTTGGCGCGATTGCGCTGGCGACGCCGGCCTTTGCCCAAGACGCTGCCGACGACGTAACCGACAAGGAAATTGTCGTCACCGCGCAAAACCGCGTCCAGAATGTTCAGGACGTTCCCATCGCCATTCAGGTGGTCAGCGGCGAAGATGTCGAAAAGGCCGGGATCAGCGATCTGACCGGTATCCAGCGCCTCGCTCCGGCGGTGCAGATCACCAACGACACCAACCTGACGCGCGTCACGCTGCGCGGTATCGGCACCAACGACAATGCCGAAACGCAGGACGCCTCGATCATCGTCAATATCGACGGCGAATATATCAACCGCCCGACCGTCATGAACGCCTCGCTTTTCGATCTCGAGCGCGTCG
>CAXRCQ010000317.1:0-29597 GCA_964228845.1 Blastomonas sp. | reverse complement strand
GCGCTGGATCACCGATACCGGGGTGATGCACCGGCTGATGCAATATTGCGCAATGCTCGACCTGCCGCTGATCGTGCACAGCCAGGACCATGGCCTGTCGGGCACGGCGGTGGCCACTTCCGGCGAGATGGCGACCCGGCTGGGCCTGCCGCAAGCGCCCGCCGAGGCGGAGAGCATCGCCATCGCGCGCGATCTGGCACTGGTCCGGATGACAGGCGCCCGCGTCCATTTCCGCCAGGTCACGACGCGTGCAGGGCTCGCGCTGATCCGCGCGGCCAAGGCTGAAGGCTTGAGCGTCACTGCTGGCATAACGCCCGCGCATCTGTTCCTCTCGGATGTCGCGCTCGGTGGCTTCCGCACCTTCGCGCGCCTCTCGCCACCGCTGCGCAGCGAGGACGACCGTCAGGCCGCGCTGGAGGCGGTCAGCGACGGCACGATCGATGTCATTGCCTCGGGCCATGACCCGCGCGGCCCCGAGGACAAGCGCCTGCCCTTTGCCGATGCCGCGCCGGGCATGGCGGGGGCGGAAACGCTTCTGCCGTTGTCGCTGGGGCTGGTGCGCGATGGGCTGGTTTCGACCGGGAGGCTGTTCGATGTGATCGCCGCCAACCCGGCAAGGTTGCTGGGCGTGCAGGCGGGCGAACTGCGGACCGGTTGCGAAGCCGATATCGTGCTGATCGATCCCGATCGGCCCTGGCAGGTCGATTCGGCCAGGATGGCCGCCGCTGCAGGCAACACCCCGTTCGACAAGCTGCCCGTGCAGGGCCGCTGCCTCGCGCTGTTCAAGGGCGGCAGGCTGGTGGATCAGCGCAGCAGCTAGGCGCGCCGGCCCGATCAGTGCAGCTTGAGCTTGGGCCGCACGATCTGGTTCACATGCCCGATCACGATCAGCGATATGCCGCGCCACCAGCCGTGGATCGCGATCAGGTGCATGCGATAGAGCGACTGGTAGGCCCAGCGCGCCAACCGACCTTCGACCGCCATGCGCCCGCCGATCAGATTGCCCATCAGACTGCCGACGGTCGAGAAGCGGCTGAGCGACACGAGCGAGCCGTGATCGTGATAGACGAAATCCTTGAGCGGCTTGCCTTGCTGCATCCGGCTCAGATTGTCGAACACATGGCTCGCCATCTGGTGCGCGGATTGCGCGCGCGGGGGTATCGGGCGGTCCTGGCCGGGTAGCAAGCAGGAGGCGCAGTCGCCCAGCGCGAAGATATGGTCGTCCAATGTCGTCTGCAGCGTCGGCCGGACCACGAACTGGCTCAGGCGGTTGAGCTCTAGGTCGCTCATCTCGGTCACACCGTCCGCGCCCTTCACGCCTGCGGCCCAGACGATCAGGTCGGCGGGGATCGCCTCCCCGGCCTTGGTCTCGACCGAATGCTCGTTGACCCGCACGACCTGTGTATTCTCGCGCACACTGACACCGAGCTGCTCGAGTTCGTGCCGCGCCGTGCCTGCCAGCTCGGCATCGATCTGCGGCAATATGCGCGGCCCGGCCTCGAGCAGCGTGACCTCGAGCTTGCTCTCGTCGAACACTTCCAGGCCATAATAGCGCAGCGACTTGGCGGCATTGTACAGCTCGGCCGAGAGCTCCACCCCCGTCGCCCCGCCGCCGATGATGCAGATACGCACCCGCGCTTCGGGGTTGCCGGTATTGTGCTCGTGATTGGCGCGCAGGCACGCGTTGAGCAGCTTCTGGCGGAAACTGTCCGCCTGGCCGCGATGCTCGAGAAACTGCGCATGCTCGCGCACGCCCGGCACGCCGAAATCGTTGGACACGCCGCCAAAGGCAAGCACCAGATAGTCGTAGCGAATGCGGTGCCGCCCGATCACTTCCTTGCCCTGGACGTCGAGCAGCGGCGCAGTGGTGATGTGCCGCGTCGTGCGGTCGATGCTTTCCAGCGCGCCGTTGAAGAAGCGATAGCCCCAGCGCACCGCATGGCCGCCATAGCCGACCTCATCGAGATTGGCATCGAGCGAGCCCGCTGCAACCTCGTGCAGCAGCGGCTTCCAGATATGCGTGAGGTTGCGGTCGACCAGGATGATGTCGTGCTTCTCGCGGCCGTATTTGCTCCCGAGCCTGCGCACCAGCTCCAGCCCGCCAGCGCCTCCGCCCACCACGACAATCTGAGTCTTCTGGTCGTTCACGCCGGTCCCCCGAAAAAGTGTCAAGCAAAGTTAACACATATTATCCGGGCACCAAGCGATTTGCCGCAGGGCTGGCGATTTAGGCTTGAGCGCGGCCAAACGGTCGGTTGAGCTGGACGATCTTCGCGTTGAGCATCGCGGCGAAGCTGACCCAGACGAGGTACGGCACGATCAGCCAGCTCGCGAGCACCGAATAGGGCCGCAGCCACACGCACATCGCGAACACCGACGCCCAGAGAAACACGACCTCGACCAGCGCCCAGTCGGGCCGCTTGAACTTGAAGAACAAGGGTGACCAGAGCAGGTGAAACACGAAATTCGCGACATAGAGCGCGATCACGATCATCCGGTCGCCTTCGGTCTGCGTTCCGTTCCACGCCAACACGGCGCCCCAGGCGGAAAGGCCCAGGATGATCGTCCAGGCCGGCCCGAACAGCCAGTCGGGCGGCTGCCAGCTTGGTTTCCTGAGGTTCCTGTACCAGGCCCCGATTTCGGTCAGCAGACCACCAGCCCCGCCCAGAATGACGGCCCAGGCGATCGCGGCGATGACGGGTGTACTGAACATGCATGGCACATGGGGTCGGGGGGCAGGCAAGACAATGCCATGCCCTCTCCCCGCGCATCTTTGCTTGCCGCCAGCGGTCCAAGCTGCTGATATGGTTGCCAATGTTACGAAGACAAAAAGGGGTTTCCTGATGCGTATCCGCCACCTGCTGGTCGTCACCAGCTTCGCCGTACTGAGCATGGCAGCACCACTGGCCGCGCACGCCCAAGAGGCAGTGAAGCCCTCGCTGACCCTCAAGGCCGCCAAGGCGCAGTTCCGCCCGGTCAGCTTCAGCGGCAGCCTGCCCGCCGTTTCGGGAACGCTCGTGCTGCCGCTCGCCAGCGAAGCCGATCTGACGAGCCGCGCCAGCGCCCTGCCGCAAGCCGAACGCGCCGCAATCGCGCGCGCGCTCGCCGCAGCGGAGTTCGACTATAAGTCCGGCACGCTCAGCCTGCGCGGGATTGGCGGATGGGATCGCATCCATGTCGTCGGCACCGGCCCGGACCTCAGCGCAGCAGCGGTCCAGAAGCTCGGCGTGATGGCAGGGCGCGCGCTGATGAAAGACAAGGGGCCGCTCACCGTGCTGGCCGGCGGTCTGCCCGCCGAAGCCGTGGCCGAGCTCGCCACCGGCATGGGCATCGGCGAATATCGCTCGGACCTCTATCAGGCCAGGGCGCGCGAGGCCGCTGCGATGGCGGCGACGACGATCGTCACCGAAAATGGTGAGGCGGCACGCACCGCCTATGAAGGGCGCGGCAGGCCGCTAATCGAGGCGATGGCCTTTGCGCGCGACCTTTCCAACGAACCGGCGAACGTCATCTATCCTGAAAGTTTCGTCGAGCGCACCCGCGTTGCTTTTGCGGGCGTCTCCGGCGTCACGATCGAGGCGCTCGACGTGCCCGCGATGGAAAAGCTCGGAATGGGGTCGATCCTGGGTTCCGGACGCGGATCGGCGCGGCCGCCGCGGATGCTGATCGTGCGCTATACCGGGCGCGGCGCGCCTTCGACCGGTCCGGTTGTGCTCGCGGGCAAGGGCATCACCTTCGATAGCGGCGGCATCTCGCTCAAGAATGGCAGCGGCATGGGCGACATGAAGTTCGACATGTCGGGCGCTGCAAGCGTGGTCGGAGCAGCGCTGGCGCTGGCCAAGTCGCGCGCGCCGGTCGACGTCGTCGCGATCGCCGCGCTGTCCGAGAACATGCCCGACGGCAATGCCGCGCGACCCGCCGATATACTGCAGGCGATGAACGGCAAGACCATCGAGATCATCTCGACCGATGCCGAAGGACGGCTCGTGCTCGCCGATGCGGTGGCCTATGCCGATGCGAAGCTCAACCCCGCCGCCATTGTCGACATGGCGACGCTCACCGGGTCGATCATGACCGCTTTGGGCGATGACTATGCGGGATTGTTCAGCCGCCACGATCCGCTGGCCGATCAGCTGATGAAGGCGGGCGATACCAGCGGCGACTCGCTGTGGCGCATGCCGCTGCACCCGAGCTATGCCGAGGACACTCGATCGACCATCGCCGATATCAAGAATTCCGGCGTCAGCGGAGCGGGTGCCGGGGCGGGCGCGCATTTCATCGGCGCGTTCGTCAAGCCCGAGACGCCCTGGGCGCATATCGACATCGCCGGCATGGCCTGGGGCGGTGCGAACGATCTGAAACCGGCGGGCTCGACCGGCTATGGCGTGCGCCTGCTCGAGCGCTTCGTGCGCGATTTCCAGCCGGTGCCGAAGGTCGCGGGGGAGTGATCTTGCAATCCGTTCTCCGGCGGTAGCCGGAGAACAGGGCCTCAAACCCGCTCGATCAGCATCGCGATCCCCTGCCCCACCCCGATGCACATCGTCGCGATGGCATAGCGCCCTCCGGTCCGGTGCAATTCCTCGGTCGCGGTAAGCGCGAGCCGCGCGCCCGACATGCCGAGCGGATGGCCGAGCGCAATCGCCCCGCCATTGGGGTTCACATGCGCCGCATCGTCGGGCAGGCCAAGCTGGCGCATCACCGCGAGGCCCTGCGCGGCAAAGGCCTCGTTGAGTTCGATCACATCGACCTCGCCAAGCTTCACCCCGGTCCGCGCCAGCAGCTTCTGCACCGCCGGGGCCGGGCCGATTCCCATAATGCGCGGGGGCACGCCCGCGACCGCCGTGCCGACGATCCGCGCGCGCGGCGTGAGGCCATGGCGCGCGGCAGCGGCCTCCGACGCGACGATCAGCGCCGCCGCGCCGTCATTAACGCCGCTGGCATTGCCTGCGGTCACGGTGCCGCCGGGGCGGACGATGGGCTTGAGCGCGTTCAACGCCTCGATCGAGGTCATGCGCGGATGCTCGTCGGTATCGACGACCAGCGGCTCGCCCTTGCGCTGCGGAATGCTGACCGGAACGATCTCCGCGGCCAGACGACCCGATTCTTGCGCAGCTGCCGCGCGCTGCTGGCTGCGCAGCGCAAAGGCGTCCTGATCGGCACGGGCGATGCCGAAATCCTCAGCGACATTCTCCGCCGTCTCGGGCATCGAATCGACGCCGTGCACCGCATTCATCAAGGGATTGACGAAGCGCCAACCGATCGTGGTGTCGTACACCGCATTGTCGCGGGCAAAGGCGGTGCCGGCCTTGGGCATCACGAACGGCGCGCGGGTCATGCTCTCGACCCCGCCTGCGATCATCAGATCGGCATCGCCCGCCCGGATCGCGCGCGCGGCGCTGCCCACTGCGTCCAGCCCAGATCCGCACAGCCGGTTGATCGTCGCGCCGCCCACGCTCTCGGGCAGCCCCGCGAGCAAGGCGGCCATGCGCGCGACGTTGCGATTGTCCTCGCCCGCCTGGTTGGCACAGCCCATCAGCACATCGTCGATCGCCGCCGCATCCAGCCCCGGATTGCGCCCGATCAGCGCGCGCAGCACCACCGCCGCCAGATCGTCGGGCCTCACGCTCGCCAGCCCGCCACCATAGCGCCCGATCGGGGTGCGCACGGCGTCGCAGATAAAGGCTTGGGTCATGTCAAATCCTCTCGGCTGTCGGTCCGGTGGTCTCAGCCCCGGAAATTGTCCTTGGCGATGCGGCGCTCGGCCAGCTCTTCGGCCGATCGCGCGCGCATGAACGGGTTGGTGGCACGTTCGAGCGCGATCGTGGTCGGCACGGTCGGCTCGCCCCGCGCGCGCATCGCCAGCACCTGTTCCATGCGATCGGCGAGCGCCTGGTTGTCAGGCTCGGCGACCAGGGCATAGCGCCCGTTCGATTCGGTATATTCGTGCGCGCAATAGACGGCGGTCTCGCCGGGCAGCTGGGCGAGCCGCTGCATATTCTCGAACATCTGCTCGGCCGTGCCCTCGAACAGGCGGCCGCAACCCATCGCAAACAGCGTGTCGCCGACGAAGATCGCCTGTTCTTCGGGCAGATGATAGGCGATATGTCCCGCCGTATGCGCAGGCACGTCGATCACGTCTGCGCGGATCGCGCCCAGATGCACGACATCGCCACCCTTCACCGTGCTATCGAAGGTCGCGATCCGCTCGCGCTCGGCCTCGGGGCTGGTGATCGCGCAGCCCGTCGCTACCTTGATCGCCGCATTGCCGCCGACATGATCGGGATGCCAGTGCGTGTTCCAGATCTGCGTGATCGTCCAGCCACGCGCCTGGGCCTCGGCCAGCACGGGCTCGGCTTCGGCGGGGTCGATGACGACGGTCTCGCCGCTGACCGGCTCGTGCACCAGCCAGATATAATTGTCGGACAGGGCGAGGATGCGGGCAATTTCGATCATGCGCGCGTTGTGCCCAATCGCGCCCGGCTTGCCAAGCGCGCAATGGCCCGCAATTCCTCGATGCTCCCCTCTGCAATATGGCAAGCGATGCGATCGTTCCAGGCAATGGCGTGACTCAGGTTCAGCCTGGCGACCGGGTGACGATACGGCATTATCGGCAATGGTGGCGGCCGGCAGCGGCCGACCGATTTGCAATCTCTGCCACTGGGGCACGGGATAGACCCATCGCCAGTCGATCGACACGCCCGGATCGCAGATCATGCGGGTAGATCAATCTGACAAACGCGTTGGCGCGCGAAAATGGAATGCCGCGAGCGCTCCAGCTGCCGCCATGACAGCAAGCACAAGGAAGACATGAGGAAGGCCGCCGAGCAGTCCGGACAGCGCAGCGACGGCTACAGGAGCGGAAAATTGCGCAAGGAAGAATGCTCCGGTCCAGAGGCCTGTACCGCGCCCCCGCGTTTCGGGCGGGAGGCGGCGCAACACCCAGGCCAGCATGGTGGGCAGCATGAGCCCGCTGCCGATACAGATGATGACCGCAGCCGCCACGATGACATGGAAACGGGCCGTCACGGCAATGCCTGCATAGCCGATCGCGACGAGGGGCAAACCGGTCGCCAGCAACCGCTCGCCCGACAGCGCCTTGAGTCGCCCGAAGAGGAGCGATCCCAGCGTGACACCGAGATTTGCCCCTGCTGCCGCAAAGCCGATTATGGCTGGCGAGGCAACGCCGGTAGCGACGATCAGTGGGCCGAGTTGCACGGTCACGGTGTAGAACAGGAAGCCTATGCAGAAAGTGATCAGGACCAGGCCAGATATGCCATCGACCCTGGCCTTTGGCGCAGTTCCGGCCGGCGTTGCTTCGGGTTCGAACAGGATAAGCGCGCAGCCAAGTGCCACGGGCAGGGCAAGGACATAGAGCCAGAATGGTCCCCGCGAGCCGAAGAGCTCACCAAGCGCGCCGCCGGCAGCGACAAGCGCGATCGCGCTGACGCTGGCAACCGCCACTTGAATCGCAACCCATCGTTCGCGCCGCTCCCCCGAGTAATAATCGCCGATGAGAGTGGTGGAGCAGGTCATTATCGCGGCTTCGGCAAGGCCGAGCGCGATCCGGGCAAGCACGATCTGATAAAGATCGGCCAGAGCAACCGGCAGCAGTCCAACTAGGGTATAGCTGAAAAGCGAGGCTATGAGCAGCAGCCTGCGACCGAGCCGATCTGCCAGCCAGCCTGCGACCGGCGAAAAGAGTGCCACGCTGAGAGCGGGAATGGTGATCGCCATCGGCACGAGGACCGAGCCGCCGGGCACCATCGCGAATTCCCGAAGCAGCAACGGCAGCACCGGGATCAGCGCGACCACCGCCATGGTCGGCATCACGCCCGCGAGTATCAGCACGATGCCATGCCGTGTCGACGCCGAGCCGGTCATGCAGGCTCTCCTCCCCCGGACATGAGATCGGCTCCCTGCTGGCATTGCACGACGCCAGCGCCGACCGTCACGATCGGCCATGCCGAGGCCCGTTCGCTGGACGAGACAAAGCCGCCTGTTCGCATTTCTCTCCCCTGGCCCAAGGCTGCACCAAGCCCGAACCAATTGTGCATGCGGCACATCTGCCGGGTGCCAAAGATGGAGGAGAGTTGCAGTCTGCTTCACGGATAGCCTGCACGATCCGAGCCTATATCTGTATGTTTCAGCCTGCATTTGAGTGGCAGCAGTTTCAACTCGACACGGTCATCGCCTCGATCGGGCCGGTCATGATCGTGATTTTGCAGCCCTGCCATCGTCCATGCTGCCGCGCGCGGCGCCGCTTGGTTTCTGCAGGTCAGACCTTCGGATTGTGCAGGACCACGCGCCAGGGTGGCTACATCCTGCCGGATATGCTCGAGTGCCATGCCGACATGCGGAGCGGCTCCTTGCGCGGTTCGGACGCAACCGCAGAATGCGAGTGCGAAAGGTGAATATGACACAACATGAAAATCAGATGACGTCGTCCGGCCAACCCTGGCTATTGAATGCCTGGTATCAGGCAGGCTGGGCGCATGAACTCGACGAATCTGGCTCGCTGGTACGCACCATTCTCGACACGCCTGTCCTGTTCTACCGTACCTCCGACGGATCTGTTGCAGCCATCCATGATCGATGCCCGCATCGATTTGCGCCCCTCTCCGCCGGCCATATCGCAGATGGCGTCGCGATATGCGGCTATCACGGGCTTGGCTTTGATTCAGCCGGAGCGTGCGTGCACAACCCGCATGGTCCGGTGACGAGCGCCATGCGTGTACGCAGCTTCCCGACGGAAGTTCGTCATCTTGCCCTGTGGATATGGATGGGCGACCCGCAACTGGCCGACGCGTCGAAGATCCCGGACCTTTCGTTCATCGACCAGACCCCTGCCACGGCCCGCATCTTTGCATCCATGCCGACGGCAGCGAACTATCGCTTGCTGACGGACAATATCATGGATCTCAGTCACGTCGACTTCCTGCATCCGACCACGCTCGGCGGTACGATGCTGCAAGCAAAGGCCTCATCCAGAGAGGATGGCGGACGGATAGTTGCCGAATGGCTGACGGTGAACTGCGTTGCACCCGAAGCCTATCAACCTCTGGTCCGCTCACCCGAAAAGGCCGATATCTGGACCCAGGTGACATGGGCAGCACCGGCGGTGATGATCCTGGTTACCTCCGCCATTCCGACCGGGCAGGTGCGCGGGCCCATGGACGAGTTCCAGACCGTGCACAGCATAACACCCGAAACGCCAACCAAGAGCCACTATTTTGT
Organism: Blastomonas sp.; assembly: GCA_964228845.1. Lineage (GTDB taxonomy): Bacteria > Pseudomonadota > Alphaproteobacteria > Sphingomonadales > Sphingomonadaceae > Blastomonas. The sequence continues at coordinate 20,363 of CAXRCQ010000317.1, read as the reverse complement.
CTGTTCAACCCGGCCAGTCATGACGGACAGCGTCGAATTCACCGAAATGCTGCGCGCTGCGCTGCGCACCGCTTTCGAAGGCGAGGACAAGCCGATGCTGGAAAAGCAGCAGGCGCGCATGGGCACCGACGATCTCTGGTCGCTCAATCCCATTCTTCTTCCGATCGACGCGGCAGCAGTGCGCACCCGGCGGAAACTGGATCAACTGATCGAACTCGAGGAGCGCAGCCGGCAAGCGCCCTGATTCCAAGGTCGGCTGTTTCCGGCCCGCTTGCGGATCGCGTGCGCCGCCCTGCCACCAGCAGGACCTGCGCCGCAGGCACGGCCTCGGCCGTGCGGATTCCTAGCAAAGCGCGAGGCCGGTCATCGCCCGCAAGTCGTCGTGGGAGACGCCTTCGGCCCTTTCGATGATGCGGGCGCGGTTCCCCTCCAGCTCGAATACAGCCAAATCTGTATAGACTCGCGAGACGCAAGCGAGGCCGGTCAGAGGATAGGTGCAGCGTTCGACAAGCTTGCTGGTTCCGTCACGAGTGAGAAGTTCCATCATGACGAAGGTCTTCTTCGCGCCAATGGCGAGATCCATCGCTCCGCCTACCGCCGGGATGGCATCAGGCTCGCCTGTATGCCAGTTGGCAATATCCCCGTTGATGGCGACCTGGAATGCTCCAAGCACGCATAGGTCGATATGGCCGCCACGCATCATGGCGAAACTGTCGCCATGATGGAAAAAGCACCCGCCCGTCAGCAGCGTCACCGCCTGCTTGCCGGCATTGATCAGCTCCCAGTCCTCGTCACCCGGTGCCGGGGCCGGCCCCATGCCAAGCAGTCCGTTCTCGCTTTGCAGGAAGATTTCGCGATCTTTCGGAAGATAGTTGGCAACCTTGGTCGGCAGCCCGATGCCAAGGTTGACGTATGCGCCTTCCGGAATGTCGCGCGCCACCCGCCAAGCCATGTCTTCGCGATTGAGGCGCTTCATGCTGCTGTGCTCCCGATGGAGTGCGAACCGATGGGCACGACCCGCTGGACGAAGATGCCCGGGGTGACCACGACCTCGGGATCGAGGTTGCCCAGCGGCACGACGCGGGCGACCTGGGCAATCGTGGTTCGTGCCGCCATCGCCATGATCGGTCCGAAATTGCGTGCGGTCTTGCGATAGACGAGATTTCCCCACCGATCGCCTTCATGCGCCTTGATCAGCGCGAAATCCGCCCTGATCGGATATTCAAGCACATGGTCGACGCCGTCTATCGTCCGGGTTTCCTTGCCCTCGGCCAGCTGCGTACCGAAGCCCGTTGGCGTGAATATGGCACCAAGCCCGGCCCCGGCTGCCTGGATGCGCGCGGCGAGGTTGCCCTGCGGTACCAGTTCAAGCTCGATCTCTCCGGCCCGGTAGCGCGCATCGAAATGGTGCGAGTCGGCTTGCCGGGGAAAGGAGCAGATAATCTTGCGAACGCGCCCTTCGCGGATCAGGGCTGCAACGCCGGTTTCGCCGTTGCCGGCATTGTTGTTGATGATGGTGAGATTGCCCACCTCGAGGGCGATCAGCGCATCGATCAACTCGTCGGGCATCCCGGCCGTACCGAAGCCGCCGATCATGACCGAGGCTCCATCGTGAATGTCGGCCACCGCCGCCTCGGCGGATGCCACAGTCTTGTCTATCATGCCGTTTCCCGTTCCATCAGCTCGCGGACGACACGCCGCGCCATAACGGCGGCAGCATCGTTCTTCATGAGAGCCGGCCTCATCTCATCGAAGCTTACCTTCCCGATTGCTTCCTGCTGGGCTTCCAGCATCGGCAGATCTTCGGTCTCGAAAGGAACCGCCAGGCCGGCGATGCCGTTTTCCGCGAGCGCAGCGAACTCGTTCCCGAGCGCGTGCGGATAGGCCAGCGAAAACCAGTAATGCGACGTGCGCTCGGTTTCCGGCGCAAACATGTGGAGCACGCGGCGGGTATGCCCCTCGCTGGCGGGGCGGCCGGTCGGCGTCACCCAGATGATCTGGGTGATGATGCCGGTTGGATGCCAGCACAGTTCAAGCCCACGATCGACTTTCTGCCCGGGCACGACGAAAAATGCCTTTTCCAGGAAGGGGCTCAACTGCTCTGCGGTGATGAGACGCCGGGTGATGACCCGATCACCGTCCCGGCGGACCTCCACCCTGGCGTTCGCAACCTCGGAACTGCCCAGGGTGCCGGGATGGAGATACTGGATGTGGCTGAGATCGAGGATATTGTCGACATCGAGCAGATAATTGGCCCTGGCGTGCAGATAGCGGCGGCCGACATGGGCGTTTACCGGATCATATGCCGCAAGATCCGGGATCGTTTCGGGCGTCGCCGCCGTCGTGCCGAGCCAGATCCAGACGATGCCGTAACGTTCGGCCACGGGGAAGCTGCGTATCCTGCATCCGGGCGGCGGAACCTTGTTGCCATGGGGGTTTGCCACGCATCTGCCCGACGCATCGAACACCAGCCCATGATAGCCGCACTCGATCCCCTGAACCGTCATTCGGCCAAGGTGCAAGGGCGCGAAGCGATGGCCGCAGCGGTTCTCCAGGGCATAAAGCGTGCCCCGGGCATCCCGCGCGAAAAGGATATCGATATCCGCGATCCGCAGACGCCGCATGGCACCCTGGGCAACCTCCTCGCTCCAGCCAGCGCAATACCAGATTTCCTTCACGAACATGGCGATGCCCTGCCCTCCCGTTGTGCAAGGTCGGCGCGCAGTGCCGCGACGGCGCAGTCTGGCGTGACCAGCACCGGCTTTCCCGTCCTTTGGGCGACGCTGGCCTGGGCCCGCGCCAGGCTGAACTGCGACAAGGCGATCACGCTGCAATCGCCGCCCTGTTCGGCAGCTGCCCTGGCAACGATCTGGTCGTGCAGTTCACCATCGCCTGCCTGGGCTGCCTCCAGCGCGCCGCTTGCATGGATCAGCCGAAGTTCGGCATTGGGGGGGAATTCCGACGGCATCGAAGCGAGGGTGGCTTCGAAGCTGGCAACCAGAGCGATTGGGCCACCCTGCGCCTGTTCCACAGCCTGCGCGATCATCGCGCTGTTGGGCTTGTGGACCGGAATGCGAAGGTCTGCTGCCACGGCCTCGATCGCCGGACCGAAGGCCGAACAGGTGAACAGGATCGCATCCACCCCTCCTTCCTCCCGTGCGTATCGCCCAAGCTGCACGAAGCGCGAGGTCATCGCTGCCGTCAGATACCCGTCGCGGGCACGGTCAACCGAGAGGCTGTCGTCAAGAATGTTCAGACGCTCCGCCTGCGGCCATAGCCGGGAGAATGCCGCATTGATCGGTGCCATGGACAGTTCGAGCGCATGGACGAGAGCAATCCGGGGGGATGGCGCGATCATAACGGCTTCGCCAGAACAGCAAGCGATTGACTGACCAGCACGGTCTGCTCCTCGGGCGGACGACCGGCTTGTTCGCGTCGACCGATCTCGAGCGAGTTCTCGACCACGGTGCGGCACCGCAGCCAGCGTCGCCTGACATAGGCATCGAAAGCTCTGGTGATGTCACCATCGGCGGCCGAGATTTCCTCGGCCAGGACGACGGCATCCTCTACCGCCATGCCGGCGCCTGAGGCGAGATGGGGCGTGGTCGGATGGGCGGCATCGCCCACGAGCATGACGCGGCCCACATGCCAGGGTGGCGGCAGCAGAAAGGCTTCGAGCGGACGTACCACGATCGGCGAAGCCTCGGTCAACCCTTCGCGCAGCTCGGCCAGAGGGCCGCCATAGCTCGCCAGCAGCTGTGCAAGACGCACGTGCAGTTCTGGTTCGGGAATAATGTCCGGGCGCGGCGTGGTTTGCAGCAGGAACATGTAGAGATGCGTCCGCGAAACCGGGCTCAGGCCAATCTTGTGCGGCCCGCCAAGGAAGAAGTGACGCCTGTCAATCGCTTCCGGCCGCTCGGCAAACAGCCGCCAAACGGTCTGCCCGGTATATTCCGGAACAGGCGCGTCGGGCAGGATTAGCCTGCGCACGCGCGAGAACAATCCGTCTGCGCCAAGAACGAGATCGTAGCATTCGCTCCGACCGTGAGACAGGTGGGCAACCGTGCGGCTGCCGGTCTGGTCAAAGCCATCGACCGTAACGCCAAGCGTGACGTTCACACCAAGCTCGATGACCCGCTGAGCAAGAACGCGATGCAGGTCAGGCCGCATGATACCACCGCTGCCGGGCGCGGCTCCGTCCTCAAGCACCGGGTCTTCCACCCGGTGGATGGGCGTTCCATCAGCAGCGCAGACCTGGATGCCGTCGCCAGCAAATCCGGTTTCGAGCAACTGTTCAAGAACACCGATCCGTTCAAACGCGCGCCAGGACGGGCGGGTAATGGTAATCCCGGCCCCGTAGACGCGCCATTCCGGATCCAGATCGACAAGATCGACCTCTGCGCCCAAACCTCGCAGCGCGATCGCGCAGGACATGCCTGCGATTCCGCCGCCGACCACAAGCGCCCGCATCAGCGCAGCCCTCCATCGTTGCCGTGCTCGGCGCAATGGCCGTTGCTCTGGAAGAATTCGATCAGGGTATGGGAATATTCACGCGCCAGTTCGACATTCAGCAAATGCGCGCCTGGCAGTAACTGCAAGGTCGAACCCGGTATCGCCCCTGCCATCGCCGCGATCGCTGCGGCTGGCGCAGCAGCATCGGCCTCGCCAGCGATCACGAGAACGGGAGCGGTTATCTGCGGCAGCAAGCGTCGGTTGTCCAGCGACGCAATGGCCTTGGCAGCCTGGCAATATCCCTGCAGCGAGGTGGATGCGACCAGTTTGCGGATGCGGTCCACTTCACGCGCGTGATCGCTGCGGAAGGCCGCGGTGAACCATCGTTCCAGCGTCGGCTCTACCTGCGAGCCCATTCCCTCGCGTTCCGCCTCCGCAATCCGTTCCTTCCACAGGGTGCCGACAGCAGGTGCGGCCCAGGCAACCCCGTTGGACAGAACCAGCGCTGAAACGCGATGCGGATAGCACGCCCCGATATGCTGGGCGATCATGCTGCCAAACGAGAGCCCGACTAAGGCTGCCGTATCCACACCCAGCGCATCCAGCGTCGCCATCACGGCTTCGGCATAATCTGCGATGGTCGGTTCACCGGCAAGCGGCGCGCTCATGCCATGTCCCGGCAGATCGATGGCAAGCACATGGCAGGTTGTGGCAAGGTCGGCAATCTGCGCCTCCCACATCGCCGCACTGGTCGCGATCGAATGGAGCAGGACGACAACCGGCGCATCGTCCGGACCAGCGCTCGTGACGTGAAGCAAGGGATCGCTCATGACCGCCAGCGCCCCAGGCCGATGCCGGTATACCAGTCCTGCACCGGTTCATAGTGATGGAGCGTGAACCCCCGGCATCCGGCGATGCCATGGGCCACCAGCCAGTTGCGAATTTCCTCTGCACCATTGCCTGCCTCGTTGACATGCTCCTGCGCGTAGCAGGCCAAGGCTTCGGGCTCTCCGGCTTCGAGCAGGGAGAGGAAGGTGCGATCGAACTCGGCGTTCACGATGCCCATTCGCGGCGTGCCGACGTCATGGCTGAGGCCTCCGGTGGCGAGCACGACCACCCGCTCCGCCCCTTCGAACGATTCGATCGCTTTCCTCACTGCCTTGCCCAGCGCAATGCACCGCCCCATGCGCGGCAACGGTGGCTGGACGCAGTTGACCAGCAGCGGCACGCACGGAAAATCTCCGCTGATCCCGGCAAGTTCCAGCGGCGTTATCATGCCATGGTCCAGCGTGAGTTCCATCGACAGCGCTGGCTCGAAGCTGTCGGAATAGAGGCTGCCCAGCAGATGCGCGGCAAAGGCCGGATGGCCGGGTATCACCCGCTTCGCCACCTTCAGCCACCCCTCGACAGGGCTGTCATGTTTCTCGCCAAGGCCGATGCAGAACGCGGGCATGTTATCGAGGAAGAAATTATGCAGGTGATCGTCCGAAATCAGCAGGACGACATCCGGCTGGATGCCGGCGATTTCCTCGCCGATGGCGCGAAAGGAAGCGAACACCGCTGCGGTGACGTCCGCTGGCGGATTATCGGGCAGGTTGGTCATCACCGGGGTGTGACTCACCGCGAAGATTCCGGCGATTTCAGCCATGCTGCGCTCCCTTTTCGGCGTTCCGTAGCGCGGCAAGATAATCTGCCTCGGGCACGCGCAACTGCAGGCAATAGGCTCGCAGGAGATAGGGGTTCGCACCAAGGAGGTAGAGCTGGCCGATATCGTTGCGTGCCAGGGCATTTGCCGACGCCGCATCGAGACCGGAATGGTCCCCGATATAGGCGTCCGGATCGGAGAAATACCGTGCCTCTTCCTCCCGGTCGTGCTGCACGTCGTACAGGATCCGGTTGATCCGGTAGGCCTGCGGTGAGGGTATCAACTCCACCCAGTTGCGGCTCATTGCCCCGCCTCCGCGCCGACCTGCTCGCACAGCCAGTCGATGATCGTCGGCAGCGTCCTGGGCGTCAGGCCCATGTGGCCGCCGGGGAACATGCGAACCGCCTTGGGCTGGCCGTGATCGACCAGCAGATCGATATCGGCCACCGGGCATTGCTGATCGAACCGTCCGTTCACCAGCAGCAGCGGCGCATTGGGTTCATCCAGCAGCCCCTGATCGAGCAGCGACAGCCGCTCGAAATAGTGCGCGTACTCCTCCTCCGTTGTCGCGCCCAGCATCAGCATGCGGGTTTCGACCAGCTCCATCAGATAGCTTTCCGGATGGCGCGAGCGCAGTATCCAGTCCCGCTGGAACATGTAATGCGCGCCCCCACCCCAGTTCACAGCGGCAGCGATGCGGTCGCGGTGCAGATAGGCCAGACGCGTCGCCCAATAGCCGCCAAAGGACCGGCCCAGGCAGCCGGGGCGTCCCGCGAGATCGGGCTGAGCCGCGATCCAGTCGAACACCGGCAGGAACTGGCGCTCGGCATCGGGCACGCCGCGTACGGGGGATTCACCGGTGCCCGGCCCGTCCAGGGCGATGGTCGCGAAGCCCTTGGCGAGCGCAAGGTTGCAGGCGGCGGTCATCTGCTCCTTCCAGGCATCGACACCGCCCCACATGACGATAACCGGCGGGCGCTCGACATCTGCCGGACGCCGATAGAGGAACACCACTTCCTCGCCTTCACCATGCTTGCCGGCGAAAGGAACGCTGACGCGGGTCACGGGATCATCGAACAGCGCGCCGGCCCTGAGATAGGCCTCGCGCTCCCGCCGCGCGCACTCCATCTTGTCCGGGTGGTTCGGGCAGGGAAAACGCCCGAGGAAGAAATAGCCATCGGCGCGCAGATAGTGGCTGCGGGCCAGGGTCATGTCTCCAGCCGCCTCGGCAGCTTCGGCGAGCTTCCAGGCGGCCTCGCCAGCCGGACGCCAGGCCGCCGCCCAGTTGACCGGATCGAGCCCGGCAAGTTTCTCGATAACGGGTGCCGTATCTTCAAGCGACAGATTGTTCATCGGATGGATCTGGCGAACCGTGCGGTCCAGCATCCATTCCTTGGCTTCGTCGAGAGTGCGTGGCCGATCGAGTGGTCGGCAGGCGGTTTCAGTCATGTCCATTCCCTTGAAATGATCGAGCGGGCAGCTGAGGCCTTGCCGCTTGCGGAAATTTGAGCCACGAGGCGCCATGCCTCAGCCAGTGAGATCGAAAGGACGGGCCGCATCCAGTCGAAAGACGTCCGCCACGGAACAGCCGCCCACCACGCCGGAAATGCTGCTCGACGCTGCCGAAAGCGCGTTCGCCGCGCACGGCTTTCACGGCGTTCCGTTGCGGCTCGTGGCTGATCGGGCGGGGCAGAAGCTCGGTACCCTGTCCTATCATTTCAAAACGAAGGACGACCTGTTCCGCGCGGTCGTGGCCCGGCGTGCGAAAGTCCTGTTCGATGAACTCGGCACGATCCTCGGTATAGTTCAGGACCCCTCGATCGAGCAGCTGGTCGATGCCTTTCTGCGCCCCTTTGTGGACCGGATCGAAGGCGGCGAGCCCGGATGGCGCCACTATCCCAGAATATTGGCCGAGATTTCGCAGGACCCGGACTGGGGTGACCTGGTCGAAGACCTGTTCGGCGAGGGAGGCCGCGCCTTCATTCTTCGCATCGAGGCAGCCGTTCCGGGCCTTTCGCACGAGAACGCTGTACGCGGTTACGCCCATATGCTGGCCGGAATGTTCGGTTTCTTCAGCACCTCGGGTCTGATCGACCGGCTGTCCGACGGTCATCTGAGTGGCGCGGCCTTGCGCGAAAACCTCCCGCACTTCGTCCGTTATGTCAGCGGCGGGATCAGAGCGCTGGCACAGGAATAGCGACATCGCCAACATTCACCCGATCGCCTGACCGGAGGATGCGGCGACCAGCCAGCGGTGGGAGTCTGCGGCGTCGGCGGTAATCTGGCGCAGGTCGATCTCGAGCAGCTTGCCGCCGCGCTTGAGCAGCCGGCCGTCGATCATCACCGTGTCGACATTGCTCGGCTGTGCGTGCTGGACCAGCTGAAAGGCGGCATCGCTCTCCTCGACCGGCAGCATGTTGATGTCGTCGGTCCGCACCAAGACAAGATCGGCCCGCTTGCCTGGCGTGATGCTGCCCGTGACGTCGTCAATCCCGAGCACGCGGGCACCGTTGATCGTGGCCAGTTCGAGCATCTGGTGGGGCATCATCAGCCCGTTGGTTGGATCCTCGGGATCGCCGGGGCTGAAAATGATCTCGCTGAAGGAAATCCCGGCATTCTTGGTGATCCGGGCGGAATTCATGATCGTCCGCATCGCCGCAAAGGGGTCAACGCATGTCTGGCAGCTGACATCGACGCTCATCGCGATGTCGCGAAAGTCGACGCCATTTTCCATGAACTGGAGCAGAGGGGGCAAGCCGGCGCCGATCAGCGGATCGGTGCTCGGGCACAGCCCGACCTTCACGCCGCGCTGGGCGAGCAGACGCACGAACTCGGGCGGCGTACCGGGGCCGTGGGTGAAGATGAAGTCCGGGCCGAGCAGATCGAGCGCACCCGACAGGTCCGCATGCGGAGCAATCGTCTTCAACCCCGCCGCTCTTGCAGCGGCGACTTCCTCGCGCAGATTCTGGGCGTCGTGCGAAACCAGCCCCAGATCCAGCCGGCCATCGCCGTGCAGCTCGATCCATTGCATCATGCGCGCCATGTCGTCGCCCGACACAGGCAGCGCACCCGGTCGTTGCAGACGCCCCCTCCCGAAACGGGCCCTGATTCCGCGAACGGCGAGGGCGGCGGCTTGCGCAAACGCGTCCGCCTCATCGCGCAGGGCATTGGCCCAGTTATGGCAAGTCGTCACTCCGGCGTTGACGGCCTCGGTCGCCGCATAGCGCACTGCAGCATAATGATCGTCTGCCCGGTAGAGTTGCGCAAGGCGATGCAGTTGAAAATAGCCCACGGCGTCATGCGACAGGCCGCGCCAGACGCTGTTCCACATGTGCCAGTGCACTTCGACAAAGCCCGGTATGACGATCATGTTGCGGGCATCGATAACCGTGCTGCCAACAGCCTCGATATCCGGCTCCACCGCCGCGATGACGCCGCCATCGACCAGGACGTCGCAAACCGCTGGCAAGTCGAGCGAGGCGTCCATGGCGAGCACTCGCCCGCCGCGCAGCAGATAACGTCCGCGCTCTGCCCGCTGCACCCCATCAGATTGCCTGCCTGCCTGCACGTACACCACCTGTTCCGCTGGTCGGTTTCCAATGGGGTGTTTCTTCTGTCACCGCATCGAAGCGGTCCTGCACAAAGTCGCACATCTGTTTGCACGATCATGCTTTCAGGTGTCTGGCGCCTGCAGATCGCGCGAGCCACCCCGGGGTGCCAGGGCTCTTCTGCCACGCGCTCGAGCGCGCTTGCCGCTTCGATCGCCAGCCCGTGAGCCGCGAAACGATCCGACGGCAGCATTCGCCGCTTCAAGGGCTTCTGGATGCGCCGAAACACCAGCATTTGCGGGCGCGCTCGGAGGATTCGGCTTCCGAAAGAGGTGTGCGATTTCGTGCAGCGATAGGTTGCAGTTGTGCAGGATAATGCTGCAGCAATTGCCTAATTCCAGACTAGACCAGCATCACATGAATGCTCCTGCCTTTGGCGGAGTGGCTGGCTTCAGATGCATGCACAACCCAGAGAGGTTGCCATGAGGGGGAGAATATGAAGCGCAATTCCATAATCACCACATCTGCCGTGGCCTTTGCCCTCGCTGCACCGGGCCACGCCCTTGCACAGCAGACGCAGGAACCATCGACACCGCCAGCCGAGACTGAAACCGGCACGCAGCTTGAGGAAATTGTCGTCACCGCCCAGCGTCGCGCTGAGAACCTGCAGCGAGCGGCGGTTGCAGTCAGCGTCGTCGGCGCAGACAGCCTTGCAAGAGCCAATGTGACGCAAGCCGCCCAGCTTACCTCGCTAGTTCCGGCCCTGCAGGTCGCAGCGAGCGGTGCAACAAACCTGTTCTATCTTCGAGGCGTTGGCACCTTTGCCGTCAACGCGTTCAGCGACCCCGCCATCGCCTTCAACTATGACGGCGTTTACGTCGGCCGTCCCAGCGCCACCACCGGCGTGTTCTACGATGTCGAGCGTGTCGAAGTGCTGAAGGGCCCGCAGGGTACGCTCTATGGGCGCAACGCAACTGGCGGCGCGATCAACGCCCTTCCGGTCAAGCCCATAATCGGCGAGACCTCGGGGCAATTTTCCGCAACGCTTGGCAATTACGACGCGCTGATAATGCAGGGCGCGGCCAATTTCGGCATTTCCGATGCGGCTGCGCTGCGTGTGGCCGGAATTTACTCCAAGCACGATGGCTATCTGAGCGATGGAACAATGGACGAGGACGGCAGGGGCGGACGCGTCCAGTTGCTGCTCGAACCTTCGAGCGATCTCAGCATCCGCATCAGCTCCGACTATTTCGAGAGCGGCGGACGGGGCGGCGGTGCTTCGGTGGCGGCGATCCGCAATCCGTTCACCGGACAGATCTCGCCCTCACCGCTCGGCAGGAACGTTGGCGTCTTCGATCCGCGCTTGCAGCCGATATTTGCATCGCAATTCAATTTCCAGGTCGGCCGTACCCTTGGGCCCATCCAGCCTGGCCCTGGGCAGGACAGCACCTTCTGGGGGGCGAATGCAGAGGTGAACTGGACGACCGATCTCGGCACGCTCACCTTTGTTCCAGCCTTTCGCAACGCGAGGCTGAAAGCACGCAACGCGGCACCATCCTTCTACAGCGACTTCGACGAGGACACCGATCAGTACAGTCTCGAGCTGCGTTTCGCTTCTCCGGACGAAGGGGCACTGCGCTATCTGCTGGGGGGGTTCTATTATGAGGAAGAATCGCTGGTTCGCGATTCCTTCCACCAGCAGGCTCTGGCGAACTTCATCAGCGGCACGCTGAAGACCCGGTCGGCGGCGATATTCGGTCGGTTGACCTGGCATGTATCCGAAAGTCTGCGCCTGACCGGAGGCTTGCGCTATACCGATGACCGCAAATCCATCGATGGGAGCGCCAATACCTTCATCAATGTCTGCCGCGCGCCCGCATGTCCCAACGGCCTGCTGCTGCGCTATGGCAGGACCACCGCAGATCTGATCGCGGCCAACGGTCTTCTCGGCCCGTTCCCCAGCCCTGTTCCCGCTTTCGGATCGGTCTTCGTCGCGCCGACCAGCCCGAGCAACATTGTCGGTCGCAACATCGCGCTGGTCAATGCAGTCCAGTCCACCAGCAAGGTCACCTATCGACTTGGCGTCGAGTATGACGCCGGCCTCAACTCGCTGGTCTATGCGTCCTTCGAGACGGGATATCGCGGGGGCGGCTTCTCGTTCGCGGCCGACATTGCCCGCCAGCAATATCTGCCCGAAACGATCGAAGCCTATACCCTGGGCACCAAGAACCGCTTTTTCGACAACCGGCTGCAGCTCAATGCCGAGCTGTTCTACTGGAAGTACAAGGATCAGCAGGTTGCACATTTCGGCGTCGACACGACCGGAGCCAACGCATTCTTCACAGAAAATATCGGCAATTCGCGCAACTTCGGCGGCGAGATCGAGACCCAGTTCCTGGCCACGCCAACGACTCTGTTGAGCGCCAATATCCAGTATCTTGACGCCAAGTATACCGATTTCACCTACACCACGCCTGCGGCGCCGCCCACCCGATGCAGGGTCATACCGGGTGCGCCTGTGACGATCGACTGCTCGGGACTTGAAGCGCTGCGTTCGCCGCGCTGGACAATGAACTTCGGGCTGCGCCAGACAGTTCCCGTCGGCGACTACAAGATCGTGTTCGATGGCAATGCGCGGTACCAGTCCACGACCTATGTCGGCTTCGAGCTGCTCGATGCCCAGCGGCAGCTTGGTTTCTGGACCGGCTCGGCATCGCTTGCATTCGGTCCCGAAGACGATCGCTGGTCGGTATCGGCCTTTGTCAACAATATCGGCAACCAGCGTCCCTGGGGCGATATCATCTTCAACAACAATGCCAATCTGTTCGCCGGGGCACCCGGGGCACCCCGACTTTATGGCGTGAGGCTCTCGGTCAGCTACTGAGAGCCCTGCCAGGGCAAGGACCCCGCCCCGCAATCTGCAGGGCGGGGTCTTTTCAAAGCCGATGGCGTCGCCGAGCCTGGGATCAAATGCCGACGAACAGGCGTCCTTCGGCGTCACAATCGAGAGGAATGGCGTCCAGGCTGCCTCCCATGCATGCCCCCGCGATGCACGCACCGTCCTCCGGCCTGAACAGCGCGAAATGCTGCAGGCATTCGAGCAGCCCGTCAGCGTTGCGAAACGTGCCAGTGCCGGCATCCAGCGGCATTGAATAATGCGGACAAAGGTTGACGAAGGCGCGCGGCCCGTTCGAGCTTTTGACCACGATCATCGAGAAGGCCATGCGCCCCTGCCCGAACCGCAGCTCGATCACGCCGCCAGAACCGGCCTGATCGAGCGCGGACAAAGTGGTCAGGAACGTGCCGCGCCGTGGAGCATTGGGGCGGACCTGCCAGGTACCGGACATGGGTCAGCCCAGCACAAAATCGGCCGCGATCGTCAGGCGGCCGTGTCGATCGGCTTGCGGCGCAACGATCAGACTGGGCTTGACGCCAAAGACGGCATCTGTTTCCAGATAATCGTCGCCAGCAATGAACAGATGCGTCACCAGCGTGCGGCACCCCGTTGCAGATACCCGAAAGTGGACGTGTGCGGGCCGCCAGGGTGATCTTGCCAACGCCCCGAGAAGTACGCCGACCGGTCCATCGGTGGGAATGGGATAGCTGACTGGCAGGACCGTTTCGAAGCTGTAGCACCCCTGCGCATTGGTACGGAACGAGGCGCGCAGATGTCCCTGCGGCTGGCCGGAGTCCTGCACGTCATAAAGGCCGTTAGGTGCCGTCTGCCAGACTTCGACAAGTGCTTCGTTCAATGGCTTGCCATTGCGATCGCGAATGCACCCCCGCACGAGCAGCACCGGCGATCCGGGTTCCGCGCGTCTGAGGATCGACGCGCCGTCTGGCAGGATGGGCTGCTCGCCGGTATAGAACGGTCCGATCACGGAGCTCTCGCTCGAGTGCCGGTCGTCCGTCGGATGGTTGATCTCGTCGACCAGCATCGAAATACCGAGCACATCCGAAAGCAGGATGAATTCCTGCCGTCCGCCAATGCACTTCTGGCCGGTCGCAGTCAGAAAACTGATCGCCGCGTTCCACTCCGCCTCGGTCAGGCCGACCTCTCGAATGGCCCGGTGGAGATGGCTGACAACTGCCTCAAGCACGGTTCGAAGACGCGCATCTGCGCACCCAGCAAGGCTTGCTGACACCTGCTCTTCAAGCGGTCGGCGCACGATCTCGCTCATCGTCAATCGCCGGGCGGCAAACCAGCCCATGCGCGGCCGATCAGATCGCGCAGCGGCCCTTCGACGAGCGGGCGAGGGTTCCAATAGGCGCTCTGCAGCGCGAGCTGGGTTGCAGTCCCGATCCCCTCCTTCGCCATGCCCAGTTCTGCGAGGGATTGCGGCAGACCGAGTCCCCGGCCGAACTCCCTCAAGGCTGCAACAGGGTCATCCAACCCCATCGACCGCCGCAGCGCAGACATGGCTTCCGGTACGCAGTCGGAATTATAGGCCAGCGCATAGGGAAGCATGACTGCGTGCGTCTCGGCATGAGGCAGCGCGAAGGTGCCGCCCAAGGTGTGGCAGAGCTTGTGGTGGATCGCCATGCCCGACGACGCGAGCACCATGCCAGCGAGCCACGCGCCGTAAAGCGCTTCGCCACGCGCGTCGCGATCGGCAGGGTTTGCCCGGATTTTCGGCAGGGCGGCAAAAAGGACGCGGATCGATTCCTCTGCCATCATCCGGGTGAGCGGATTACCGTCCTGCGCATAAAGCCCCTCGACCGCATGGGCCATCGCGTTGAGACCGCTCGCCGCCGAAGTCAGAACCGGCATCGAAAGCGTCAGGTCCACGTCATAGATGACCGCCGCCGGTTGCAGGCGCGGGTTGATCAGCGTCGTTTTCCGACCGTTTTCGGTCTGTCCCAGAACCGGCGTCATCTCGGACCCGGCATAGGTCGTCGGCACGGCAATCTGTTCCAGCCCGGAGCGCAGCGCGATCGCCTTGCCTAGGCCCACCGCCGATCCCCCGCCGATCGAGATCACGCAATCCGCGCCGACCCGCTCGGCCGCTGCCAGAGCCTCGAGCGTGACCGTCACTGGAGTGTGCATCTCCGCGCGGCTGAACGAACCGACCAGATTGTCCGCGAATGCCCCCAGTACCGCGCCGAGTTCCGCACCCTGCCGCGGCGTCGTCACCGCAAACGGCCGGGTGCATCCCAGCCGTTCAAGGACTTCCGGCAAGACAGAAACGGTTCCGCTTCCGAACCGCACATGCGCGGCCCTGGCGTTGTGCACAAAGGCCTTCACCCTCAGCGCCTGTAGAATGGCGGGATCGCGGCATCCACATTCACCCAGACCGATTTGGGCTGGGTATATTCGCGCATCGCCTCGAAGCCCATTTCGCGGCCGTAGCCGGATTGGCCGACACCGCCGAAAGGCGACCCTGGATGCACCCGCTTGTAGCAGTTGATCCATATCATGCCGGCGTGAATCTCGCGAGCGAACCGGTTTGCGCGAGTGATGTCCTGCGTCCACAGGCCAGCGCCAAGTCCGTAGGCGGTGCCATTGGCAATATCGAGCGCTTCCTGATCGCTGCGGAAGGTGAGCACGGTTGCGAAGGGCCCGAACACCTCTTCCTGCGCGACCCGATGGTCCGGCTCGGCCCGCACCACCGTCGGTTCGACAAAGCATCCTTCCAGATCGGCCGGTTGCCTGCCCCCGCACAGGACGGTACCGCCCTGTTCCTTCGCGATCCCGACAAAATCCAGCACACGCTGCTGGTGCACGCGTGATGTCAGCGGTCCCATCTCCGTGTTCGGATCAAGCGGGTCGCCCAGCCTTATCGACCGCGCAAGGCCGACGAACCGTTCGAGAAACTCGTCGGCAATTTCCTCGTGCAAGATCAGGCGGGATGCCGCGATGCAGGCCTGGCCCTGATTGTGAAAGATGCCGAAGGCCGATCCGCCCACGGCAGCGGCCAGGTTCGCATCGGGAAAAACAATATTCGGCCCCTTGCCGCCCAGTTCCAGCTGCACTTTCTTCAGATTGCCCGCAGAGGCCTGGACGATCTGGCGCCCCGTAGCAGTGGAGCCGGTGAACGCGACCTTGCCGATGCCGGGATGTTCGGCGATCCGCTGGCCGGCGGTGTGGCCATATCCCGTCACGATGTTGAGCACCCCGTCAGGGAAGCCGACCTCCTGTGCCAGTTCGCCGATCCGCAAGGTCGAAAGCGGCGTGATCTCGGAAGGCTTGATCACCACCGTATTGCCTGCAGCCAGTGCAGGGCCCAGCTTCCAGCTGGTGAACATCAGCGGGAAGTTCCACGGGACGATAGCCCCGATGACGCCGATCGGCTCGCGCTCGACATAGTTCAGAAAACCGGCATCGACCGGGATCACCGATCCTTCCAGCTTGTCGGCCATGCCGCCGAAATAGCGGAAGCAAAGCACCGTGCGCGGCACATCCAGCGAGAGGCAATCGCGAATCGGATGGCCGGTGTCCTGCGCCTCCAGCCGGGCAAGATACTCGGTGTCGGCCTCGATCCGTTCTGCCAGCTTCAGCAGCAGGCGACCGCGTTCATGCGCCGCGAGCGCCCGCCAGGCCGGAAAGGCGGCCTGTGCGGCCTGGACTGCGAGGTCCACGTCGGCTGCGGTTGCTTCCGCCACATTTGCCAGAACCCGGCCGTCATACGGGTTTTCGACCGCAATCCGCCCACGCTCGACTCCCTCGACCCACTTTCCCCCGATGAGCAACTCGGTCTGCATGCGATTCATCGTGTCGAAGCCTGTCAGAACGTGACCGAGACGATGGGCGCCGTGCCAGCGGCAATCATCTCGGGAATTTTGGGGGATCCGTTTTCCCACACCAGCAGCATCGAGCGCTTGGTCGAATAGCCCTGATGCCGGATGTCGGCGGGCATGCAGCAGATATCACCCGCCTTGGCGATTACCCGGGCGCGCGGGCGGCCGGTCTCCTTGTCTTTCACATCCCAGGTGATCTCGTCGGAAAGCTGGAGAAACCACTCGCATCGATCGTTGCCGTGCTCCACGGGCAGGATGAATTCTTCGGACGTGGGGCAGAACAGGCTGTCACCGACGACCGAACAGACGCTGGGATTCCACGTCACGTCCGAACGCGACAGATAGGCAAACAGGTTGAATGCGCTGACGTCGCCCTCGAAGCCGGGGCGAGCCTCTACCAGCGGTTCGTCCTGCGGTACGTCCGCGAACTGGCGGTTCACCGGGAAGCCCGCGTCATCGGTGCGCAGCGGCGTATCCCCCGGCAGACCGACCATGCGCCGCGCGGTCACCCGCTGGCGCTCGATCGCGGACAGATTTTCGCCCTGCTTGCGGCCCCAGGGCTCACCGGTTTCCATCGGCGCGGCAAAGGGATCGAACCCGGCATTGGTCCAATCCTCGAGCATCGCCCTGAACACCGACATCAAGGCATCGGACCGGAATCGCTCTTCATGATCGCGTCCGGCTTCGCGATACGAGTCGTTGAAACGTCCGGCGAACATGGTGACTTCACCATAATGGTTGATGGTGCCGAACACGGAATCGAAATTCACCACGCCGTAGAAGAAGCCCCAGGCGACATCGCGCATCAGCGCCCGCAGAAAAGCATCGATCGGCATGATATGAGATCCGCCGGGCCAGCTCAGTCGGGCGAAATATTCGTCGCGCACGAAGGTGAAGGTGCCCGCGCGGAAAGAGCGGTAACCGGTCTCGTTGCTCGCTGCCAGAACCTCGGTATCGGTGCTTGCATTGCCTTGCGCATTGACTGCGACAAGCGCGTCGATCATGGCCATTGTGATTACTCCCTTGTCTGTCGTTCAGGGGCGTCGCCGCTCAGGCCGGTTCGGTCTGGCAGATATCCGCCCATTTCATCACCGTCAGGTCGCCGACGATCGACTGGAACAGAACGACGCCGGTGCCGTTCGCCTGAAAGCGATATGCCGATCCGAACGGGAGCAGCGCCATATGTCCCCGGCGGAGAACGACCCTGCCCATCGGCTCGCCGACCACCTGCTCGTCGGCAAGACGCATGGCGCCTTCGGATGTCGGATCGATCACGGACGAAAGGTCCGGAAGCTTGACGAAATGGACCTCCACCTCGCCGTCCATGCAGAGCGCGAACTCATCATGGGCGCAGCCGAACCAGCAAGACTGGCCTTCGGCGCGAGCGGCCTCGATGACATATTCGAAGTTCTGCCCCACGGCGACGCGCTCATAGGGTGCGGAGTTCCTCGCGACCTCGAATACGTTGGAAAACACGTAGTTGCGCGGATCATCATTGATGATCTCGACCCGGCCCTTGCTGAAATCGTCAAGCGATCCGAACGTCGTCGGTGCTGTCATCATATGCCCTCTCCGTCACAGTGGCGCGCTCAAGGCAATTGCCATCGACGGGGGGAACCTTCCTGCACGAACGCAACGAGTTTCGGCATTTTCGAAGCGGACACCGGCATTCGAGTCGCTGATCAGGGCTAGCGCGCGAACAAGCTCTTCCGATAGGCGCCGGGGGTAATGCCGCGTTTATGGCTGAACAGGCGGGTCATATGCTCCTGATGCGTGAAGCCGCAGCGATAGGCAATTTCAGCGATCGACAGATCGCTTCGCAGCAAGTCGGCAGCGCGGTTCAACCGAGCCTCGATCAGGTACTGGTGCGGCGACTGACCCGTCGATTTCTTGAACTGCCGCGCGAAATGTATGGGGCTTAGCGAGGCTGCTGCGGCCAGGTCCTCGACAGACAGGCTTTCCTCCATCCGGTCCTGGATCAGATCGCTGACCGCCTTGACCTGCCGTGGATGAAGGCCACCGGCCACGGCAATCTCGCAAGGGCGACCAGTGGAATGTTCACGCACCAGATGCGCAGCCAGCATGTGCGCAGCGGCGTCGGCGAACACGTCGGTCTGCCGGTCCTGAACCATGGTCTGCACCATGCGACCGAGATGCTCGATCGTCGTGTCCCTGCGCCCCAGACGCGGGATGAACTCCACCTTTTCCGGATCGCCGGTGCAAAGTTCGCGCGCCGCTGCCACAAGCAGCTCGGACTTGAGGTAGATGTGCAGCGTTTCCAGCGGAGAATGCAGCGCGACGCTGAAGTCGATAGAAGCAGGTAGATAGAACATGCCACCGGGCTGGACGCTCGCCGCATCATGGACCCCGGCAAGCTGCCGCTCGATCTTCACGGGCCCGCCCAGGTGGAGGACCAGCATGTGAAGGTCACTTGCGGCAAAGCGGTCCTGATATGGCCTTTCGCTTTGCTGCGAGGCATAAATCCGTCGCCATCCCAGCCTGTCGCTGGAGTGCTTGATCTGGTGCGCATGGCGGCGAAGAATTCCGTGCGTGTTCGCAACGGTGAGCGGTTCGCTGACGGCCGCCGTCACAATCCGGACCTTTCCGAATACATCCCAGTCTCCCAAATGCGTCGCGCGGCATCGGCATTTTTGCCCTTCCAGCGCGTCACATCGGCATCTAGCACGATTCGTACGAACGTCCAAATCGTGAAGATCGCGGCAGCGGCAAGACCTGTTTCAGTGACGGCCGGAGCGACAGAGCGCCAGCATCGCATCGGCGCGAATCCTCGCACTGCAATGGTTCCCCGGAGAAGAGCGCCTTGCAGCAACCATCAGCTTGTCCCCTGTTGGCAGGCGGCAGCACCTATCGCCTGCCGAAAAATCCTCAGAGCCTGATCTCGATCATGCATCTCCGGAAAAAACAGGCGAAGGACTGGCCCAAGCGGGTTCTCGGGGTCCCGGCACGAGCAGCGGACCAGCGAATGTCGCCGGCTCGCCTTTTCCGGTGTCGATAGACTTTCGGACCACAGCGCTCATGCGATGGTCTGTCGTGACTGCAGCCCGCGATGCAGGAAATTATCGGAAGAGGCCTTGCAGCACGAGGGCTGGCAGGATCTGTCGCCAAATCCGTGCCTGCCATCGGCAATACCGCTCATAATAGGAGGGGGTGGTGGACAGGGATGGATTCGAACCACCGTTCGGCATTACCCGGGCAGATTTACAGTCTGCTGCCTTCAACCACTCGGCCACCTGTCCACACGTTCAAACCCAGTGCGTTGACCCCTTTAGGGGGGTCGTTCTTGCCGAGAGGCGGTCCCTTGAACAATTCGCGCTTGCCTGTCAATGGCGACAGGACGAAAAGCTGAAAACAATCAACTCAGGCGTTCCCCGCGCCCAGGAAAGACACACACACCATGGCAAAACGCGGCGCGCGCAACCGCAACCGCAAGGCGGGACTCGAAGGCGGCAAGTTTCCGCGAGTCTGGGGCACGCATGCCTGCGAGGCGGCATTCGCCAATCCCGAGCGGCAGATTCGCTGGATTCGCGGCACCCGCGAGGCGCTCGCGCAGTTCGACCTGCCCCCGGGCGTCTCGGTGGAATTTGCCGATGTCGCCGACCTTGCCCGGCTGGTGGCGCGCGATGCGCCGCACCAGGGCATCGTCATCGAGGTCGAGCCTCTCGACGACATGTTGCTGGGCGATGTGCTTTCCGGCGATCCGCTGCGGCCGCTGGTGGTGCTCGATCAGGTCACCGACCCGCACAATGTCGGAGCGATCTTCCGCTCGGCCGCCGCATTCGATGCTGCTGCGATCATCACGCAGGACCGGCACGCGCCGCCCGAATCGGGGACCATCGCCACGGCAGCGTCCGGGGCACTTGAAATCGTGCCCTGGGTGCGCGTCGTGAATCTGTCGCGCGCGCTCGAGGAAATGGCCGAGGCCGGTTACTGGCGGATCGGGCTGGCGGGTGAGGCCGAGG
>CAXRCQ010000316.1:0-5955 GCA_964228845.1 Blastomonas sp. | reverse complement strand
CAGTTCATCCGCATCAACGGGACGCTGGTTGGCGGGCTGGTCGGGCTGACGATCCACACTGCGACGGTGTGGCTGGGGTAATCGCGCGGCGGTCGCCCCATCCCTTCACCCTGAACCCTTCGACTTCGCTCAGGCCAGGCTCGTTTCAGGGTCTATCTTGCGTAACGTGGCTTCGGCTTGTTGAGCGCGATGGATCCTGAAACAAGTTCAGGATGACGATCTGAGAATCCCGTCTCAGCCTGCCAGAGCCTCGCCTATCGCCCGCACCGCTGCGACCTTTGCATGGAGCGGACCCCAGTCGTCGCGCTCGGCGATCGCCGCCCAGATGCTCTCCACCTCGTCGATCAGCATCGATTGCGGTGCATCGCCCTGCCAATAGGGGTGCGAGCGGTCTCGCGCCGGGGCATAGCCAGCCTTCACCGCGCCGAAATCCGCCCATAGGGCCTCGCCCGGCTCGCCAACCAGAGCCGCCGGACAGGCAGGGCTGGTATCGCCCATCCAGGCGAAGAAGAAATCGTCGATGCCGACGCCGCCCTTCAGCATCAGCGCTTCGGCAGCCGCAACCAGCACGCGATCCTGCTCCAGCCCCTGCGGCACCACGCCCAGCCGCCAGCAGAAGCGCCGCGCCAGCGCTTCTTGATAGAGCGGCCCGAAGCGTTCGAGCGCGGCGATCAGCGGCGGCGCATCGCTGATCAGCCGCAGCGCCACGGCGAGCTGGCCGAGATTCCAGTGGATCGCCTCGGGCTGACGCGCAAAGGCGTACAGGCCCGAATGGTCGAAATAGGCGGCGGTAAAACCCGGATCCCATTTCGGTGCGAACCGCCAAGGGCCATAATCGAAGCTTTCGCCGGTGATGTTCATGTTGTCGGTGTTGAGCACGCCGTGGACAAACCCTGCGACCATATAGCTCGCCGCCAGATCGGCCATGCGCTCGACCGCGAGATTGAGCAGCAGCGCGGGGTCGTTCTCGCCGGTCTGGCCGTCGTACAGGACGTCGAGGGCGTAGCGGACGATGCGGCGCATCTTTTCCTCGTCATCTTCATAGGCGATCCGCTGGAAGGTGCCGAAGCGGATATGGCTGTGGCTCAGCCGCACCAGCACCGCCGAGCGCGTGGGCGAGGGTTCGTCGCCACGCCACAGGCTCTCGCCGGTCTCGATGACCGAGAAGGTCTTGCTGGTGTGGACGCCCAGCGCTTCCAGCATCTCGGTCGCCAGGATCTCGCGCACCGCGCCCTTGAGCGTCAGCCGTCCGTCGCCATCGCGGCTGAACGGGGTCTGGCCCGACCCCTTGGTGCCGAGATCGAGCAGCCGGTTCCGGTCGTCACGCAGCTGCGCGAACAGGAACCCGCGTCCGTCGCCGATCTGCGGATTGTACACGCGGAACTGGTGCCCGTGATAGGCCAGCGCCAGTGGCTGGGGCAGGTTGCCTGGCATCGGGTTGAACCGCCCGAAATGATGCACCCAGCGCTTGTCGTCGAGCGTCTCCAGCCCCACGCTCGCGGCATGCCGATCATTGCGGAAGCGGAGCGTGGCTTGCGGGAAATTCGCCGCCTTGACCGGGTGCGCAATCGCATCGGCGATCGTCAGGATGGCGGGGTCGGCGCGATACGCTTGCGGATAGGGCGATGTGGCTTGCGGTTCGGCAGTCATCGGGCGATAGTGGGGGGTGAAGGGAGCGCATGCAACCATGGCCAGCGACAATCAGGGCTATAGCGACGGGTTCTGGTGGTCGAACGACGGCTTGCGGCTGCACTTTCGCGATTATCCGGCGACCCCCGCAAACGCGCATCGCCCGCCGATCATCTGTATTCCAGGCCTGACCCGCAATGCGCGCGATTTCGAGAAGGTCGCCGAGCGGCTGGCGGGCCAGTGGCGCGTGATCTGTGTCGATCTGCGCGGGCGCGGCGACAGTGCCTATGCCAAGGATCCGATGAGCTATGTGCCGCTGACCTATGTCCAGGACATGGAGGCGCTGCTGCGCGAGCAGAAGATCGAGCGCTTCGTCGCGTTCGGCACCTCGCTCGGCGGGCTGATCACCATGCTGCTCGCCTCCACGCGCCCCGGTCGCGTGGTCGGTGCGCTCTTGAACGATGTCGGGCCGCAGCTCGAGGCCGAGGGGCTGGCGCGCATCCGTGACTATGTCGGGCAGGGCCGCTCCTTCCCCACCTGGATGCACGCCGCGCGGGCATTGTCGGAAGGCCAGGGTTCGGTCTTTCCCGGCTATGGCGTGAGCGACTGGCTCGACATGGCCAAGAAGACGATGAAGATCGGCCCTGGTGGCCGCATCGTCTATGACTATGACATGAAGATCGCCGAACCCTTTGCGGTACCCGGTGGCGAGGCGGGGGTCGATCTGTGGCCCGCGCTGACAGGGCTCGCACCGGCGCAAGTGCTGATCGTGCGCGGTGCATTGTCCGATGTGTTCGCCGAGGCGACGGCCGAGCGGATGCTGACGATGCTGCCGCATGGCGAATTGCTCACGGTCGCCAACAAGGGCCATGCGCCCTCGCTCGAGGAACCCGAAGTGGCCGAGGCGATCGACAGGATGCTGGCAAGAGTCGATGCCGCCGCGCTTGCGACCCCGGCCTGACCGGCTATAGCCCTGATCCCATGAATTCGACCTCGCGGCCCGCGCGCATTCTGCACCTGCACAGCACCTTCGACCTTGGCGGCAAGGAGGCGCGCGCGGTGCGCCTGATGAACCATTTCGGCGCGGGGGCACAGCACACGATCCTGACCGCCGTTCCCGATGCGCTGGGCGCGCGCGCCGCGATCGCCCCCGGCATCCGCGCCGAATTCCCGAACAATGCGCCCTCGCTCGCAGGCAAGCCCAACCTCGCGCGCTACCGCAAGTTCGGCGACTATTTCGCGAATTTCGACCTGATCCTCAGCTATAACTGGGGGGCGATGGACGGGGTGATGGCGCGCACCATCTTCAACTCGATCACGCCGCTGCCACCGGTCATCCATCACGAGGACGGTTTCAACGAGGATGAGGCAGTCAAGCTCAAGGCCAAGCGCAACTGGTTCCGCATGGTCGCGCTCGCGCGCACCGATGCGCTGGTGGTGCCTTCGCACACGCTCGAACAGATCGCGCTCAATGTCTGGAAGCAGCCCGAAAGCCGGGTGCGCCGCATCCCCAATGGCATCGATGTGGCCGCCTATGCCAAGCGTCCGCAAAAGGGGGCAATCCCCGGTTTCCAGCGGCGCGATGGCGAGATCGTGATCGGCACCTTGGCGGGGCTGCGCGCGGTCAAGAACCTGCCCCGGCTGGTTCGCGCGGTTGCCGCGCTCGACCGGCCGGTGCGGCTGGTGATTGTTGGCGAGGGGCCCGAGCGCGGCGCGATCGAGGCAGAGGCTGCGCGCCTCGGTTTAGCGGACCGGCTGCTGATGCCGGGTTTCCTCAAGAACCCTGCGCGCTATGTCGGGCTGTTCGACATTTTCGCGCTGTCGTCGGACAGCGAGCAGCAGCCGATTTCGGTGATGGAGGCGATGGCGGCGGGACTTCCGGTCGCAGCACCCATGGTGGGCGACGTCGCGCATATGGTCGCGCCCGACAATGCCATCCTGCTGGGCGAACCGGGCAGCGAGGCCGGGCTGATCGACAATCTCAGGCGTCTGGCCGATGACCCGGCGCTGCGCACCGCGCTCGGCAACGCCAACCGTGCCAGGGCGGAAGCGGAATTTGACGAGCGCAGGATGCTCGATCGCTATGCCGCGCTTTACGGTCGCGCAATGAGCCGGCCCGAATTCGGGCGCTGAGCGATTGGCTCAGCCGCGCATGATAGCTTCGGCGGCGTCACTGGCGAGCCGGTCGGCGCGTTCGTTCTCGGGATGGCCGGCATGGCCCTTGACCCAGTGCCATTCGACCGTGTGCCGCGCCACCGCACCGATCAGTTCGTGCCACAGATCGGCATTGCGCACCGGCTTTTTCGAGGCGGTCTTCCAGCCATTGCGCTGCCAGCCATCGACCCATTTGGTGATGCCGTCCTTCACATAGCTGCTGTCGGTGTACAGCAGCACATGGCAGGGCTCGATCAGCGTATCGAGCGCGCGGATCGCCGCCATCATCTCCATGCGGTTGTTGGTGGTGTCGCGCTCGCCGCCCGACAGTTCCTTTTCGTGGCGTCCATAGCGGATGATCGCGCCCCAGCCGCCGGGGCCGGGATTGCCCTTGCAGGCACCATCGGTATAAATTTCGACCGTCTTCATGTCCGTCCAATCCAAGCCGCAACCGATGGTCCGGATCAGCCGAACAGCCCGGCATGCGCAGGGTCTGCGTAAAAGGTCAGCCGCCGGGCAAAGGCCATCGGGTCCTTGCGCGTCACCAAAGCATCGGGCGGCGTATTAATCCAGTCATATGCGCGGCTCAAAGTGAAGCGAAGCGCCGATCCGCGTGCCAATATGGGAAGCATCTGGATTTCTTCGGAATTTAGCGTCAGATTGGCGTGATAACCCTGCAAGAGCGCATCCGAAACTGCGGCATCGAAGCCGCGCCCGTCGGGCGAGAAACACCAGGCGCTGTGCGTCACCGCCAGGTCATAGGCGCGCGCATCGCGGCACGAGAAATAGAAGTCGATCAGCCCGCTGACCCGATCGCCCAGCATCAGCACGTTGTCCGGAAACAGATCGGCATGGATTACCGATCGCGGCAGGTCCTGCGGCCAGTGCGCGGTCAGGAAGGCGAGCTCTTCGGTGACGATGGCTTCCAGCGCCGGATCGATCTGCTGCCATTGCCCCGCGCATCTGCCCGCAAGCTCGTGCCAGCTGGCCAGCCCCATGCTGTTGGGCCGGTCGCCGCCGAAATCCGCGACCGCATGATGCATCTGCGCCAGCGCCTCGCCCGCCGCATGCGCCTGGGCCGGGCTGGGGGAGGTCAGCGAGATGCCTTCCAGAAATTCGATCAGGCAGGCCGGGCGTCCGGCAAGCTCGCGGATCTGTACGCCGTCCCGATCGGCGATCGCGCGCGGTACGCGGCAGCCGCGCTCGGCCAGATGGTCGAGCAGCGCCATGAAGAACGGCAGGTCGCCCGGATCGACGCGCTTTTCATAGAGCGTCAGGATGAAGCGATGCCCGTCCTTGCCGCCGCGCGTCTCGACGAGAAAATTGCTGTTCTCGACACCCTCGGCAATGCCCTTGAAGCTGATCAGCTCGCCGGTGTCGTAATCGCCCAGAAACCGCGCCATCATCTCGGCGCTGACATGCGTATAGACGGCCATCAGGCAGCATCTGCCTCTTCGGCGAGCGCGCGGGGCAACTTGAAGGTGATGCGCTCGTCCACCGTCTTCACGCGCTCTTCGGTGACGTCGAAATGGCGGCCCAGCATGTCCACGACTTCGCGCACTAGGATTTCCGGCGCGCTGGCCCCTGCGGTCAGCCCCAGCGTCTTCACGCCCTCAAACCAGCGCAGCTCGATCTCGACCGCGCGCTGGATCAGCTTGGCGCGCGTGCCCTCGCGCTCGGCGACCTCGACGAGGCGCAGCGAGTTGGAGCTGTTGGGTGCACCGATCACCAGCACCAGGTCGCAATCCTCGGCCATCACCTTGACCGCAGCCTGGCGGTTGCTGGTGGCGTAGCAGATATCCTCGGCCTTGGGCCCGACAATGGCCGGGAAGCGCGCCTTGAGCGCAGCGATGATCTCTGCGGTATCATCGACCGACAGCGTGGTCTGGGTCAGGAAGGACAGCCGGGTCTCGTCCTCGATCTGCAGCTTCGCCACGTCCTCGACCGTCTCGACCAGCGTCATGTGCCCGGGCTCGACCTGGCCGAAGGTGCCGACCACTTCGGGATGGCCCCTGTGCCCGACGAAGATGATATGGCGGCCTGCCTCGACCTGACGTTCGGCCTGGCGGTGCACCTTCGATACCAGCGGGCAGGTGGCGTCGAGATAGTTGAGCCCGCGCTCGGCCGCCTTGTGCGGAACCGCCTTGGGCACGCCATGCGCGGAAAACACGA
>CAXRCQ010000315.1:0-4165 GCA_964228845.1 Blastomonas sp. | reverse complement strand
GCACCGTGGCCGACCGGGGCAGTCCGGCGAGCTCGGGCGCGCTGCGCGGGAATTCGGCGGTGATCCCGGCGGGCGTCAGCGTGGCGCGGCCATCGGGGTGCAGCGCGACCAGGTTGAGCTCGGGCCGTTCGGCATGGACATGGCGTCCCTCGACCAGCCCCGGCGCGCCTTCGACCGCAAAGGTCACGTCCTTGTGGAAGCAGCCGTCGAAGCGGATCGTGCCGTCCTTCTCTTCCCAGGCATCGCCGAGATGGAAGAAGGAGAGCGGCGGCAGATCGTGAATGCGGCGATTCGACAGGTCGTCCTTGTCGAGCACCAGCACCTTCGATCCCAGCTCGGGCTGCCAGGTCAGGCTCTTCGAGAAGGGCAGCTTCATCGCACCCGCGATCCAGGGCTGGCACAGGATGACGAGATGCCGCGCGGTCGCGGTGAAATCGTGGATATAGCTCGCCATCGGCAGCTTCACCGCCTCGCCCGCCTCGAACGCGCCATGCTTCGACAGCCGCCAGACATAGACTGCAGCGCCGCCCGATCCGATATTCCAGATGCGGCCATCGGGCTCGATCCGGGGATGTGCAAGGAACGGCATGTGCTTCAAGTCATCGCGGAAGGTGACGGGGCCGATCGTGTCCAGAGTGCCCGGGTCCATCGCGGTGGCGGAGCCCGCCTCCCACAGCGCCAGCAGACGGTTCCCCGCCTGGATGACATGGGTGTTGGCGGCTTTGGTGTCGTCCGAGCTGCCGACGATCGCGCCGGGCTGCTGGAGCGTGCCGAAGCCGGGCTGGACGATGCGGCCGAGCTTTTCCTCGAGCCGCCGCTTGGGCGTATCGACGAAACGCGCCATCAGCCGTGCCTCGTTGCCGCGCAGCTGCCAGGCGCGGACCAATCCATCGCCGTCGAACCAGTGACCCGAAGCACTGTCGCCGCGCCGGAAGCGCGCCGGGCCGTTGCGGTAGAGCGTGCCCGCCAGATTGGGCGCGCGGCCGTGGATGCGCTTGAGGCGGCGCGGTGCGATGTCTGCCAGGATGTCGGTGACGCCCAAAGTCCAGTCGGGCTTGGTGGCGGTTGTGGCGGCAGCGCGGGCGGTGGCGGGGAGCAGGGTGCCGAGCGCGGTCAGGCCCCCACCGATCAGCAGATCACGACGGTTCATGAGATGATGTCCTTATGGGATGGCGATGCGGGTTTCGGAAGCGCCGGCGGGCACATCGAAGCTGGCCGCTTCCCAGCGCGCTGGGCCGCCCACGGGCCTGGCATTGTTCGAAAAGGCAAAGGGTTCGAGCGGCATGCCGAACGGGTTGGTCTTCATCTTGCCGTCGCCATCGACATCATGAAACGCCTTGATCGCATAGCGACCCGGGGCGAGGCCTTCGAAGCGGACCGAGACGGTCTTGCCTTCGACCCTGGCCATGGCGGCGCGCACCGGCTTGCCGCCCGCATCGTGCGCGGCCTCGCTGTCGTACAGGCTGATCAGGATCTGGCCCTCGGGCATCTCGATCTGCTCGAAGGTGACGGTAAGCACGGCATGCGAGCCAGGGGCTGAGCCGGGTGCGCTGGCCCAGGCGATGCCGTTTCCGGCGGTGGCAAGCGCCAACGTGGCGGCGAGATACAGGGCGTTCATGGGGCTGGGTCTCCTTGCGGATTGCGATGGCGACGGGGCCATGCTTGACCCCCTCACCCTGGCGCAGGTAGACCCGGCTGTCCCGCCCGGTTACGCGAGTTGCCCGCCCTGATGCGCGAGTTGTCACCCCCTGCCGTTCACGCTTCGCGAAATGCAGGGGGCGCGAAAAGCCAGGCGTTGCGTGGGGTTATCATCGGGCTGATCGCGGCGGCGGTGCTCGCCTATCTGGGCGCGATGGGCACCCAGGCCGCACCGTTCCTCCAGCGCCTCGCCTATTGGGCGGCGGTGATCCTGCCCGGCTCGCTGCTCGGCCTTGGCGTCAATACGCTGGTGCGCGGCTGGGGCGGTCTGGCGGCACATCGCTGGGTCGAGGCCGGGCTGGTCGCGTTGCTTGTCTCGCTGCCGCACTGCTTCGTGGTCATCGTGGTCAGCGCGCTGTTCTTCGGCATCGGTCTGATCACGCCTTTGGTGGTGCTTGAATTCTGGCTGGCGGTGCTGCTGATCGCGGTGGTGCTGACCGCTATCAACTATCTTGCGACCGCCGGTCAGGTCGCAGAGACGGCTGTCGTGCCTGTGCTGCAGCCTGTGTCCGACGCTGCGCCAACCTCTCCCCGGACACCCGATGCCGATCTTTCCGCCCTTCCATCCCTGCTCGCCGAAAAGCTGCCGCACCGGTTGCGCGCCGGGCGGCTGCTCGCGATCGAGGCCGAGGACCATTATCTGCGCGTGCACACCGATCTGGGAAGCGATCTGGTGCTGATGCGCATGGCGGATGCTTGTGCGCTGCTGGACGAAGCGGCGGGCGCGCGGGTGCATCGCAGCTGGTGGGTCGCGCGCGATGCCGTGCAGGCGGTGCGCCAGCACTCGGGCCGGATGGAGCTGGTGCTGCCCGGCGATATCAGCGCGCCGGTGTCGAGGGCGATGCAGCCGGTGCTGCGCAGCCAGGGCTGGCTATAGCTGGGCGAACCAGGCGCTGATGGCATTGGCGATCCGGCCTGAGCTCTTGCCGTCGCCGAACGGATTGTGCGCCTGCGCCATCGCGGCATAAGCGTTGGGATCGTCGAGCAGTCGGGTCGCTTCGGCGACGATCAGCGCGCGGTCGGTGCCGACCAGCTTCGCCGTGCCCGCCGCCACGCCCTCGGGCCGCTCGGTGGTGTCGCGCATCACCAGCACCGGCTTGCCGAGTGCAGGAGCCTCTTCCTGCACACCGCCGCTATCGGTCAGCATCAGCTCGGCAATCTGGAGCAGCCGGGTGAAGTTGAGATAGTCGAGCGGTTCGAGCAGCGCGACATTGTCCAGCCCGCCCAGGATCGGCAGCATCGCGGCGCGCACCTGCGGATTGAGATGCACCGGGAAGATGATCGCGACATCGTCGCGCGCGGCCAGATCGCGGATGGCGTGGGCGATATCGTCCATGCCGCTGCCGAAATTCTCGCGCCGGTGCGTGGTGACGCCGATGATGCGCTTGCCCGCAAAGCGTTGCTCTACCGGGGCGAGCAGACCTGCCTGGCCCGGATCGGCGGCGAGCTTGCCGGTCACCCAATGCAGCGCGTCGATCACCGTGTTGCCGGTGACCAGAATCTTCGCCTCGTCCACCGCCTCGCGGCGCAGCGCATCGGCCGCAGTCCCGGTCGGCGCGAAATGCAGGTCGGCAAAACTTCCGATAATCTTGCGGTTCACCTCTTCGGGCCAGGGGTGATAGATATTGCCGCTGCGCAAGCCGGCCTCGACATGCGCGACCGGTATCTTGCGATAATAGGCGGCGAGCGCGCCGCACATCGCGGTCGCGGTATCGCCCTGCACGATCACCATGTCGGGCTTTTCGGCATCGAGCACCTGGCCGATCCCGGTGAGCAGCCTCGCGCTGATCTCGTCGAGGCTCTGGCCCGGCTGCATCAGCGCGAGATCATGATCGGGCACCAGCCCGGCGATTTCCAGCACCTGGTCGAGCATCTCGCGATGCTGGCCCGTGACCAGCACCACCGGCTCGAGATCGGGTGCGGCCTGGAGCGCGGCGACCACCGGGAACAGCTTGATCGCCTCGGGCCGCGTGCCGAAGATCACTGCGATGCGCTTGGCCATGTGTCTTTCCCCCGCGCTTCGCCTCAGCGTCCGACGCTCACATAATCGAAGCCCGCCGCCTGCATCTGCTCGGGCTTGTAGATGTTGCGCAGGTCGACCAGCGTGTTGCCGCGCATGGTGGCGAGCACGCGCGGCAGGTCGAGCGCGCGGAACACGTCCCATTCGGTGACGATCACCGTGCCATCGGCGTCCTGCAGGGCCTCGTAGCTGCCCTCGGCCATCCGAACGCCGGGCATCAGCGCGGCGGCCGTCTCCATGCCCTCGGGGTCATAGGCGACAACCTCGGCCCCGGCGTCGATCAGCCCCTGGGCGATCACGATCGCTGGGGCATCGCGCATGTCGTCGGTATTGGGCTTGAAGGTCAGCCCCAGCATCGCGATGCGCTTGCCCTCGACGCTGCCGCCCATCGCCGCGATCACCTTGCGCGCCATCGCGCGCTTGCGCAGGTCGTTGACCCGCACCACC
>CAXRCQ010000314.1:0-5968 GCA_964228845.1 Blastomonas sp. | reverse complement strand
TGGAAGGCCCTCCAACGCCGCGCGGGTGCACAGCAAAGGGCACCGCCAGCGCCAAGTCTGACGCCAGATATCCGGAGATGTCGAGGAAAAATGGTGGAGCCTAGCGGGATCGAACCGCTGACCTCTACACTGCCAGTGTAGCGCTCTCCCAGCTGAGCTAAGGCCCCATTTGCGCCGGTTTCAAGTCCCCGGCGTCGGGAAGGACCGCCCTTTAGTCGAGCGATCCGTAGGTGGCAAGGGGCAATTTTGCCCCTTGTCCGATTTTCACAATTCTATCGGAAAGGCTCAGCTTTCCTCGTCATTGTCGTCGGCTGCAGCGACGCCCAGATCGTCGTCTCCGCCCAGATCGACATCATTGTCGGGCGAATCGCCGTCCTCGTCGATGTCCAGATCCTCATCGGCGAGATCCACGTCCTCCTTCTCGATGACCTTCTTCTTCTCTTCCTCGAAGGGCAGCGGCTGCTTGGACTTCAGCACCGGTTCGGGCGTCCAGCTGTTGCCGCAGTTGATGCAGGATACGGGGTCGTCCTTGCCAAGGTCGTAAAAGCGGGTGCCGCATTTCGGGCAGCTGTGCTTGGCGCCCCATTCAGGCTTGATCATGAATAATGCCTCGGTTTTCGATCTATCGGTTGAGCGATGTGGAGAAGGTTGCATGCTTCCGCAAGGCTGCGCACGCGTGGCCTGCCGGAAAATTGGCGTGCGCCTTGCCATAGCTTTGTGCCGCTGTCAAAAGCTGCGTCGCTTTTGATCCCCGGCAGACCCTGCCCAAACAGAAATGCACTGAACATCATGGCCCATCACGCTGACGAGGCGGCGCGCCCGCGCCGCTTTTCCGCCGGTTCGCCGCTGAAGGGAGCGATCCGCGTCCCCGGCGACAAGTCGATCTCGCACCGCGCGCTGATGCTGTCCGCTCTGTGCGTGGGCGAGAGCCGCATCTTCGGGCTCCTGGAGGGCGAGGATGTGCTCGCCACGGCCGCCGCGATGCGCGCGATGGGCGCGACGATCGCACGCGGCGACGATGGCGTGTGGACGGTGCACGGCGTCGGTGTCGGCGGGCTGATGCAGCCGGAACAGGCGCTCGACATGGGCAATAGCGGTACCTCGACCCGGCTGCTGATGGGACTGGTCGCCAGCCACCCTATCACCGCGATGTTCACCGGCGATGGTTCGCTCAGCCGTCGCCCGATGGCGCGCGTCACCGATCCGCTCAGCGAAATGGGCGCGGAGTTCAACGCCAGCCCCGGCGGCACGCTGCCGCTGATGGTGCGTGGCCTGCACCCGGCGGTGCCGATCACCTATCTGCTTCCCGTCGCCTCGGCACAGGTGAAATCGGCGATCCTGCTCGCTGCGCTGAACACGCCGGGCACCACCACGGTGATCGAACCGGTGCCGACCCGCGACCATAGCGAGAAGATGCTGGCCGGATTCGGCGCGCCGCTGACGGTCGAGGTCGATGCGGACGGGGTGCGGCATATCTCGATTACCGGGCCATGCGATCTGAAGGCGCAGGATATCGTCGTTCCGGGCGATCCCTCGTCCGCCGCGTTCTTCATCGTCGCCGCGCTGATCGTGCAGGGATCGGACCTGATCATCGAGAATGTCGGCATGAACGTCACGCGCACCGGCATCATCACCGTGCTCGAGGCGATGGGCGGGCAGATCGAGCGGCTGAACGCGCGAACCGTCGGCGGCGAGCCCGTCGCCGACCTGCGGGTGCGGGCGAGCGCGCTCAAGGGCATCACCGTCGATCCCGCCATCGTGCCGAGCATGGTCGACGAGTTCCCGGTCTTCTTCATCGCGGCAGCCATGGCAGAAGGCACGACTGTGACCTCGGGGCTCGACGAGCTGCGCGTCAAGGAATCGGACCGGCTCGCCACCATGGCGCGCGGGCTGGAGGCGATCGGCGTGGCGGTCGAGGAGCGCGAGGATAGCCTTGTCATTACCGGCAGCGGGGGCAGGGCGCTTCCCGGCGGTGGGCCGGTTGCGACGCTGCTCGATCACCGCATCGCGATGAGCTTCGCGGTCGCCGGTCTGGCGAGCGAGTCCGGCGTCGAGGTCGATGACACACGCCCGATCGCGACGAGCTTTCCCGATTTCCTCGATCTGCTCGAAAGCGCGCAGGCTTCGGCATGAGCCCGCTGCTCGCCGATATTCTCGGCATCATCGGCAGCGTGCTGTTCATGGGCGGGTTCATCTATTCCAACCGCGTCGCGCAGATTGACACGCTGCTGTTCAACGCGATCAATCTGGTGGGGGCGATACTGCTGCTGATTTCGCTTTCGGTGCATTTCAACCTGGCGGCGGTGATCCTGGAAACCGCCTGGGGCCTGATCGCGCTGGCGGGGATCATCACGGCGCTGCGCGAGCGGCGGAAAGGGAAGCTGTCATGAGGCGGAAGTTCGCGCTGGCAACCATCGCAGTCCTGAGCGCCTGTGCGCCCGTGTCGCCACCTGCCACACGCCTCGCCAGCGATGCGCAGATCGCGGCAGCCGAGCGCGAACCGATCGACGAGACGGGGACGGCGATGCGCTGGAACGATCGCCTCGCGCCGTTCACCATCCTCGATAACGTGCATTATGTCGGCACCTATGGCCTGAGCGTGTTCCTGGTGACCACGCCCCAGGGCCATGTGCTGATCGATGGCGCGCTGGCCCAATCGGTACCGCAGATCCTGGCCAATATCCGCACGCTCGGCTTCGATCCGAGCGACATCCGGTATATCCTCAACACCCATGCCCATTATGACCATGCTGCGGGCCTTGCCGGGCTGCAGCGGGCGAGCGGTGCGGTGATGGTCGCGAGCGCAGCGGACAGGCCCTATCTCGAAGCGGGGCAGATCGATCACGGCCCCACGATGGATGCGCCTTTTCCGCCGGTGCGGGTCGATCGCACGGTGGGCGATGGCGATACCGTCGTGCTGGGCGGCACGGTGCTGACCGCGCATCTGACACCTGGCCATTCGCCGGGCTGTACGTCGTGGAGCCTCATGGCGCGTGATTCCACCGGCGCGCCGCGCAAGGTGTTCCTGCATTGCAGCGCTTCGCTCGGCGGCCAGTCGCTGGTGCCGCCCGCCTATCCGGGCATGGCCGACAATTACCGGGCCAGCTTCGCCAAGGTGCGCGGCATGCAGGCCGATGTGTTCCTCGCCAATCACGACATCTTCTTCGGCCTGCACGACAAGCGCGCGAGACAACTGGCGGGGGATAGGCAAGCCTTTGTCGATCCGTCCGAACTGCAGCGGTTCAACAGCGCCATGGAGCAGGGCTTTCTGAAAGCGTTGGCCGAGCAGCAGGCAGCAGCAGAAGCGGGCACGCGGCCATGATCATAGCAGTGGACGGGCCGACAGCGAGCGGCAAGGGGACCATCGCCAGGGCGCTGGCGAAGCATTTCGGCCTGCCGCATCTCGATACCGGCCTGCTCTATCGCGCCGTCGGCGTGATGGCGGTGCGGCTGGGCGGCGATCCGGACAATCCTGACGAGGCGCTGGCCGGTTGCGCGTTCGACGATGCCCTGCTGGACGATGGCCATCTGCGCAGCGAGATGGCAGGCGGGCTCGCCAGCCGCGCCTCGCGGCACCCCGCGGTTCGCCAGGCGCTGCTCGAACGGCAGCGGGCCTTTGCATCGCAGCCGGGCGGAGCAGTGCTCGACGGGCGTGACATCGGCACGGTGATCGCGCCCGATGCCGCAGCCAAGCTGTACGTCACCGCCAGCGTCGCCGCGCGCGCCGCGCGCCGCTATCACGAGATGCTCAGTCGGGGCGAACAGGTGACGCTGGAAGAGATCGCGGCAGACCTTGCCGCGCGTGATGCGCGCGATTCCGGAAGGGCGGTCGCGCCGCTCAAGCCCGCCGATGACGCGCTCTTGCTTGATACCAGCGATTTGACTATAGGGCAGGCCGTTCAAAGGGCCATAGAGCTGGTGAACGGCAGGACAGAAGGCGGCACAGCCGCCCGACCTTAGATGTTTTGACCACCGTGAACATCGCACGCGCCGCAAGCGGCCCGGGCGAGCGTTCGCGCTGTTCGCATATCTGCCCGCTGCACCCGCAAACATGCGCTTTTCGGGCGCTTTCCGGTGCATTCGGCCCGGGGGGCAGGTTCAGCCAAGACCGCCGGAGACAACCGGCTGGCCGGACAAAACTGTATTAAGGAACGTTGGATTTATGGCCTCTACGGCATTTCCCAGCCGCGATGATTTTGCGGCACTTCTCGACGAATCGCTGGGCGGCACTGCCGCTGTCGACGGCGGATTCGAAGGCCGCGTCGTCAAGGGCACGGTCACTGCAATCGAAAACGACAAGGCCGTCATCGACGTCGGTCTCAAGTCGGAAGGCCGCGTGGCGCTGCGCGAGTTCGCCGCCCCCGGTCAGGACCACGGCCTCAAGGTCGGCGACGAAGTCGAAGTCTATGTCGACCGGATCGAGAATGCCGATGGCGAAGCGATGCTGTCGCGCGACCGCGCGCGCCGCGAAGCCGCATGGGACAAGCTGGAAAATGAATTCGGCGAAGGCAAGCGCGTCGAAGGCGTGATCTTCGGTCGCGTCAAGGGCGGCTTCACCGTGGACCTCGACGGTGCGGTTGCGTTCCTGCCCGGCAGCCAGGTCGATATCCGCCCCGTGCGCGATGTCACTCCGCTGATGGACATTCCGCAGCCCTTCCAGATCCTCAAGATGGACCGTCGTCGCGGCAATATCGTCGTGTCGCGTCGCGCCGTTCTGGAAGAAACCCGTGCCGAACAGCGCACCGGCCTCATCCAGTCGCTCGCCGAAGGCCAGATCATCGACGGCGTCGTCAAGAACATCACCGATTACGGTGCGTTCGTCGACCTGGGCGGCATCGACGGCCTGCTGCATGTCACCGACCTCAGCTACAAGCGCATCAATCATCCGAGCGAAGCGATCAACATCGGCGAGACCGTCAAGGTCCAGATCATCCGCATCAACCAGGATACGCAGCGCATCTCGCTGGGCATGAAGCAGCTTGAAAGCGATCCGTGGGAAGGCGCCAGCGTCAAGTATCCGGTCGGCGCGAAGCTCACCGGCGCTGTCACCAACATCACCGAATATGGTGCGTTCGTGGAGCTGGAGCCGGGCATCGAAGGCCTGGTGCACGTTTCGGAAATGTCGTGGACCAAGAAGAACGTCCATCCCGGCAAGATCGTTTCGACCAGCCAGGAAGTCGACGTCATCGTCCTCGAAGTCGATGCCGAAAAGCGTCGCATCTCGCTGGGCCTCAAGCAGGCGCAGTCGAACCCCTGGGATGCCTTTGCAGAAAAGCACCCGGTGGGCAGCGTCGTCGAAGGCGAAGTCAAGAACGCGACCGAATTCGGTCTGTTCATCGGCCTGGATGGCGATGTCGACGGCATGGTTCACATGTCGGATATCGCCTGGGGCATTTCGGGTGAAGACGCGCTCAACCTGCACCTCAAGGGCGAGCAGGTGAAGGCGATCGTTCTCGACGTCGATGTCGAGAAGGAGCGTATCTCGCTCGGCATGAAGCAGCTCGAAAAGGGTGCTCCGGCCGTCGGCGGTTCGGACAGCTCGAACCTGCGCAAGAACGAAGTCGTCACCGTCACCGTGCTCGAAGTGCGCGACGGCGGCCTGGAAGTCCAGGTTGGCGAAGACGGCGCGACCGGCTTCATCAAGCGCAACGATCTGGGTCGCGACCGCGACGAGCAGCGTCCCGACCGCTTCCAGGTCGGCCAGAAGCTCGACGCGATGGTCACCGGTTTCGATCGCTCGCGCAAGCCGACCTTCTCGGTCAAGGCACACCAGCTTGCCGAAGAAAAGCAGGCGGTTGCGCAGTACGGTTCGTCCGATTCGGGTGCGTCGCTGGGCGACATCCTGGGCGCCGCGCTCAAGCAGCGCGAAGACTGATCGCACGTTCTGCCCGTGCGCACGCACGGGCGACGTTTCAAAAAGGGGCACCGGCTTTCAGTCGGTGCCCTTTTCTGTGCGTTCTGGCGCGGA
>CAXRCQ010000313.1:0-3030 GCA_964228845.1 Blastomonas sp. | reverse complement strand
CTAGCCAGCTTGGAAGGCTGGAGCTTTACCACTAAGCTATACCCGCGCGCCTGGCGCCGTGTGGCGTGGTCGGGCGCACATGCCACCGGATGCGGGGCGCGTCAATATCTGGCGTGACATGCCGCGACGGGTGGAGCCGTGTCCCCGTCCCTATTGCTGCGCCAGCCAGTATTTCAGAAGATCATGCGCGATCGCGAAGGGCGGCGGCGCGATGAAGGGGGCGCTTTCGTCCCCGGCCATCGCCGCGCGCACCTCGGCTGCGCTGAACCAGCCCGCTTCCTCGATCTCGGTCGTGTCGAGCGTCAGTTCGTCGCTCAATGCCTCGCTGGTGCACGCGATCATCAGCGACGAGGGGAACGGCCAGGGCTGGCTGGCGACATAGCGCACGTTCTTCACGCGGACGCCCGCCTCTTCCCACAGCTCGCGCGCGACCGCCTCCTCGATGCCCTCGCCCGGCTCGACGAACCCGGCGAGCGCGGAAAAGCGGCGCGGCGGGAAGCGTGGCTGCCGGCCGAGCAGCACCTTGCCCTGATATTCGGAGAGCATGATCGTCACCGGATCGACGCGCGGGAAATGTTCCGCGCCGCAGCCGGTGCAGGTCCGCGACCAGCCGCCCTTGCTCATCGCGCTCGCCGCGCCGCACAGCGAGCAGAAGCGATGCCGTGCATGCCAGTCGACAAGGGTGCGCGCGCCGCCATAGAGCGCAAGCTCGTCGGCGGGGAGCCCGGCGAGCATCTGCCAGACGCGCGGATTGTAGTGGAGGCCGGGGCCGCGCTCGCCGCGCTTCAATTCGGCAAAATGCGCCTTCCCGTCGATCAGGCCGAGAAAGACGAGCTCGCTGTCGGGCGCGGCATCGGCGAGGCTGCGCCAGACCAGCCGCCCCTCGAAATCCACCTCCGGGTCGAGGCCGTTGAGGCTGAGCAGCTTGGCCTTCCAGTTCATGTACCCGGCGAGCATGTCCGGATCGATGCGCACCTGATCGGCGCGATCGATGCGGTTGCCGGTCAGCGCCGGCGCGATCAGCGACAGACTCATCGGTTCAGCCCCCGGCCCTTGCTCAGCCCATGGCCTTGAGCTGCTCGTACACCATCTTGGGGAACTCGCGCTGGAAGGGATAGGTGTCCGAAGGCATGTATTGGGTGTAGCCCGACGCGCGGATGCCGCGCACGTGATCGACAAAGGCAACGGTTCCGGCCGCACCGCCCCAGCCATAGGTGCCGAGGGGGCTGGTGTCGGTGCCGATTCCCACGCGGCCGCCCGCGCCAAAGCCCGATCCGTCGGCCATGGTGCCCTTGGTCTCGACGCCCGGCGGCAACAGGTTCGACATGCCCATCAGCGCGGTCGCTTCCGACATGATGCGGGTGCCGTTCAACTGACCCTTGCCGACCAGCATCGCGAGAAAGCGGTCATAATCCGCCGCGCTCGTGACCAGCCCTGCCCCACCGAACGGGAAGGCGGGCGGCTCGGTAAAGATGCTGTCCTGCGCCGGGTCGATCGGAATCAGCGCGCCTGCGAACGGCGCGTAATTGGTGCTGAGCCGGGGCACTTCGCTCTGCGGCACGGTGAAATAGCTGCTCGTCATGCCCAGCGGATCGAACATGTTCTTCTTCAGATAGGCACCGAATTCCATGCCCGAAGCGACCTGGATGACATAGCCGAGCAGGTCGAGGCCAATCGAATAGCTCCAGGTCGTGCCCGGCTCCGCGATCAGCGGCAGCGAGGCGACGCGGCGCGCGAATTCGTCGATCGGCGGGGTCGGCGCGGGCATCGGGAAGCCGGGGATCGGCGTCTTGCTGACGGCAGCAGGGTTGATGCCCAGCTTGTTATACTCATCGAGCAGCGGGCCCTTGGTGATGATGTTATAGCCCAGCCCCGCCGTGTGCGTCATCAGATGACGCGGCGTGATCATCGTCTTTGCCGGAACCGAATCGAGGCTCTTGGCCGGATCGGTCAGCACCCTCATGCTGGCGAATTCGGGGATGAAATCGGCGATCGGCTGGTCGAGCTTGAACTTGCCCTGCTCGATCAGCATCATCGCCGCCATGCCGGTGATCGGCTTGGTCATCGAATAGACGCGCCAGAGCGAATTGGCGTCCACAGGGGTCGGGATATCGAGCGCCAGATTGCCCGCCCCCATCAGCGCTGCCGGCTGCGCGCCGAAGCCGATCGAGACCAGCATGCCAGCGACCTTCTTGCTGGCGACATAATCTTCCACCTGCTTGCGGATCAGGCTGAAATCGCCCGTCGCCATCGCGCGGGCATAGCCGGGCATGGCGGCAAACAGGCCCAGCAGGCCTGCCGAGCCCAGCATGTGGCGGCGACTCATCTGCGGCATCTGGCTCAAGAGCTTGGACATCAGTTTCTCCCGTTTATCGGATCTGCGCTTTGGGCAGCCCGGCTTTATCGATGCTGAATGGCGACGCTGGCCGCCTTGGCGAACAGCGTGGGAAGTCCGGCTTCCGCAATTTGTTCCACCGGCCACCAGATGCCATTCAGGTTTTCAATGGCAACCTTATCGATTTGGGGGCCGCGATAAAGCGCCAATGCGAGTTCGAGCGAAAAATGCGTGAAGACATGCGATACGGCGGCATCGATGATGTGCCACTGGCCCTGGATCGGCGGTGCGGCGTCACCGTTGCGCGCTGCCGCCCAGCCGTCATCCGGCAGCGCGCGCATGCCGCCCAGCATCCCCTTGCCCGGCCGCTGGACCAGCAGCACCTGGCCGTCCTGCTCTATCCACCACGCCATGCCCTTGCGCTGCGGCTTGGCCTTTTTCGGCGGCTTGACCGGCAGCGATTCGGCGATGCCCTGCGCGCGGGCCGAGCAATGAGGCGCCAGCGGACAGAGCAGGCACGAGGGGTTGCGCACCGTGCAGATGGTCGCGCCAAGGTCCATCATGGCCTGAGCGAAATCGCCAGAACGTGTCTGCGGCGTGATGTCGGCGGTGCGCACGCGAATTTCGGCCCTGGCTGCCGGGAACGGCGTATTGATGGCAAACAGCCGCGCAACCACCCGCTCGACATTGGCGTC
>CAXRCQ010000312.1:0-9851 GCA_964228845.1 Blastomonas sp. | reverse complement strand
CGGAACGATTATGCGCACGTCCCTCGACTTCGCTCGGGACAAACGGGTGGGTTGTGGTGCGCCTCGATCTCCCCGAGTTCCCGAGCGAAAGCGAGGGACGTAGGCGCATAGCTATCCGGAAAGTCGGCTAGTGGAAGCCGGACGCCCCGATTGCTAGCGGGCAACGAACGGGTGAGGCATCCGGCTTCCGCCACAGGGTTAACGCTCGGTTCACCGATTCGCTGTGACGCAGTTCACACCCAATTCAGCTTTGCGCGCATAGCCAAGGCGTGCATTTTCATCGACGAACCGTGAAGGGACTCAGAACGCATGGCCAAGGAACGCAGCCCCGGCTTCAAGCTGGGCATGACCGTGCTGATCGGCGCGCTGCTCGCGATCCCGCTGTTCATGGTCTATGCGCTCGTCTGGGACCGGCAGAGCCAGTCGGAGACCGCGCGCGCCAGCGTCGCCGAGGGCTGGGGCGGGCCGCAGATGCTCGCGGGGCCGGTGATGGTCATTCCCTATCGCCAGCAATCGGTCGAGACCGTCACCGAGAACGGCAAGGCAACGACGCGCGCGGTCACCATCGAGCGCGAACTGTACCTCGCGCCCGTTACCAACACCGCTGCGGTCGATGTCGAGCCCGAGCGGCGGACCAAGTCGATCTACGAGACGGTAGTCTATGAGGCGCGGGTCAAGGGTACGGCGCGGTTCGCGCTGCCTGAGGATCTCGCCCGCTTCGGGGTGCGGCCCGAGGAGCTGCTGCTCGACCGTGCCGAGATCCGTGTCGGCATTTCGGACGCGCGCGGGCTGCTTGCCGACAACAGCCTTGCCATGGCGGGCAAGCCGCTGCCGCTGCGCCCCGGAAAGGGGCTGGGTTCCACCAACGGATCGGGCTTCTTTGCCTTTGCCGACTGGTCGGAAAGCGCCGGTGCCCCTGTCGATGTCGCCTATCGTTTCGGCGTGCGCGGCAATGGCCAGCTGATGCTGATCCCCGATGGCGAGGCGACCGGCTGGACCGTGCGTTCGCACTGGCCGCATCCGAGCTTTGCCGGACAGTTCCTCCCGAACAGCCGCGACATAAGCGAAAAGGGTTTCTGGGCGCGCTACAAGATCAGCAACCTCGCGCTCGGCCGCGCGATCGTGCAGCTACCCCAGCCGGGCGAGCAGGCAAGCGCCGGTGCGCAAATGGCGCAGATCGACCTGATCGAGCCGGTCAACCTCTACAGCCAGGTCGACCGCGCGGTGAAATACGGCTTTCTGTTCATCGGCTTCACCTTCCTCGCCTTCCTGATGTTCGACATCATCGCGGGCGCACGCGTCGCGGCGGCGGAATATCTGCTGACCGGCGCGGGGCTGATCCTGTTCTTCGTGCTGCTGCTCGCCTTTGCCGAGATCATCGGCTTCACGCTCGCCTATCTGCTCGCTTCGGGCGCGATCATCGGGCTCATCTCGGCCTATAGCGCCGCGGTGCTGGGCAGCGCCAAGCGCGCAGGCTTTATCGGCGGGCTGCTGCTCGGGCTGTACGCGCTGCTCTATGTGCTGCTCAACCTCGAGGCCTATTCGCTGCTGATCGGATCGGTGCTGCTGTTCGTGGCGCTGGCGGCGGTGATGTATGTCACGCGGCGGGTCGACTGGTCGGGCCTGGGCCAGCGCGACCCTGCTAAAGGCTTGCCGGACGCGTAAAGCCGTCCATAGTGCATCCCAACGATAATATGAGGATGCCGTCATGGATTTCACGCTTCCGGCGGAGCTGACCGCCTATCTGGCCGAGCTCGACGCGTTCATCGCCAAGGAGATCAAGCCGCTCGAACAGGCGGACGACAATATCCGCTTTTTCGACCATCGCCGCGAATGGGCGCGCACCGATTTCGATAACGGGGGCCTGCCGCGCCACGACTGGGAGGAACTGCTGCGCGAAGCCCAGCGCCGCGCCGATGCCGCCGGGCCCTGGCGCTTCTCCGCGCCGAAGAAATCTGGCGGCAAGGATGGCTCCAACCTGTGGATGGCAGTGATCCGCGAGCATTTCGCGGCCCAGGGGCTGGGGCTGCACAACGATCTGCAGAACGAGCATTCGATCGTCGGCAATTTTCCCTTCGTCGCGATGTTCGAGGAATTCGGAACCGAGGAACAGAAGCAGGAATTCATCCTGGGCGGGTTCGATCGCACGCGCATCACCGCCTTCGGGCTCACCGAGCCGCATCACGGATCGGACGCGACGCATATGGAGACGCGCGCGGTGCGCGAGACGCGCGACGGCGCGCCCGGCTGGCGCATCGATGGCGAGAAGATGTGGATCACCGGCATGCATGTCGCGACGCATTGCGCGCTGTTCGCGCGGACTAGCGGCCAGGATGGCGATGCGCGCGGCATCACCTGCCTGCTCGTGCCCACCGACACGCCGGGCCTCAAGATCGAGGAGTATCTGTGGACCTTCAACATGCCCACCGATCACCCGCGCCTGTCGTTCACCAATTGCTGGGTGCCCGAAAGCGCGATGCTGGGTGAGGAGGGGCGCGGGCTGTCGCTCGCGCAGAGCTTCGTCCACCAGAACCGCATCCGCCAGGCGGCATCGTCACTGGGCGCGGCGGTGTTCTGCATCGAGGAGAGCGTGAAATATGCGCGCGAGCGGCGACCGTTCGGCAAGGCGCTGGCGGAGAACCAGGCGATCCAGTTCCCGCTGGTCGAGCTTGCGACCCAGGCCGAGATGCTGCGGCTGCTGATCCGCAAGACCGCCTGGGACATGGACAACATGCCGCACAAGGCGATCGAGCGCGAGCTCTCCGACAAGGTCAGCATGTGCAACTATTGGGCGAACCGGCTGTGCTGCGAGGCGGCGGACCGCGCGATGCAGGTGCATGGCGGCATCGGCTATTCGCGCCACACCCCGTTCGAGCATATCTATCGCCACCACCGCCGCTATCGCATCACCGAAGGATCGGAGGAGATCCAGATGCGGAAAGTGGCGGCCTATCTGTTCGGCTTTCTGGGGCCCAGAAAGGCGCTGTTGGCGTGATCGATCCTGTTATTCGATATCGCGACAGTTCCAGTAATCGGGGCCCGAATTGCAGCTGTTGAAGGATGTGCCGCTTGCGTGATGGACATAGCGGATGCAACTGGTCCTGATCGGGCAATATTGCCGCTTGGGTCGATAGGGCACGGGTTCAGGCTTGGCGAGATAGGCCGTGAGATCGGCCTCGTGCTTCTTCAAGAAATCGATCGCTATCGGATTGCCGCGATCGCGAGCGCGCCGGTACCAGTACCAGACCTGGTCGCTGCGCTTCCAGGCATTGTCCTGCTGGGCCAGCAGCCCGGCCAGGACCGCCATGGCGTTCGAATCGCCGGCGCGCGCAGCGGTCTCGATCAGCTTCCGGCCCCTTTTCTCGTCCTTTGGCAGCAACTCCCCCCGGACCAGCAGCGAACCGGCATAGGCCGTTGCGGTGATCTCACCGCTTTCTCCGGCTTTCTGTGCCCAGGCCAGCGCCTGTTTGCCATCGGGCCGAGTACCCTGGCCCTGCGCATAATAGGTCGCCAGCAACCGCATGGCTGGCGGTAGGCCTGTTTCTGCCGCGCGCTGCATCAGGGCAAATCCCGTCTCGGCAGACGCGCCCTGCACCTTGCCCATCATGTGGAACAGGCTGACCTCATACTGGCCCCATGGATTGCCCATCTCGGCCGCCTTCGCGAGATAGGCATAGCCCTGGTCGATATTGGCCGGGACACCTTTGCCAAACAGGAACAGCATGCCGATTTCCAGCGTGGCATCGCTGTCGCCCTGTCCGTAATAGGCATCCAGTGCGTCGCGTCCGATCTGGGTAGTGACAAGATGCCCGGTCGCGCGAGCGGCGAGCAGCTCGGGCGGTGCCGGACAAGGCTGTTTGGCGGAAAGAGCCGCCGTATAGGCCTTGCCCCAGTTCCTTTCCGATGTCTGAAGCTCGGGCGGCAGCGTCTGATGTACCTTCCCCTGAATCTCGGTCACCAGATAGTCCATCGCCAGATGGCAATTCATCCGCTGGTGATCCCGGGTGTCCGGATATTCCCCCCGCATCCTGGCGAGAAGCGCTTCGGGCACGGATTCGCAGCGACTGGCAAAGGCGGGGTCGAGCCTTGCTCTCACCGCCCAGCGCGCCTCTTCACCCGAGAAGCTGTTGAGCGATCGGCCCTCGGCAAGCTGTTCATCGAGATAGGTTTTGGCCATGGCGCATTGCGATGTCTGCGCGGCAGCGGGGGGTGCTCCAGGATTGGCGGGAAGCCCGACAAAGGCCAGTGCGGCGAGCAGCAACAGGGCGACGAGCGCGCGCGGATCCATGGGATGTTCCTCCTTCCGCGACGGATGCAAATATCGCTCTGGCGCGACATCGTGTCAACAGCTCGGTCCAAGGCGTCAACTCAGCCTGACACTTTGCTTGTGATGGCCGTCCGATGTGTTAGACATGTCGCCATGGCCTTTCCCTTTTCCGCCATCGTCGGCCAGGACGAAATGAAGCGTGCCTTGCTGATCAGCGCGGTCGATCCGCGCATTGGCGGGGTGATGGTGTTCGGCGATCGCGGCACGGGCAAGTCCACGGCCGCGCGGGCGCTGTCCGCGTTGCTGCCGCCGATGGTG
Organism: Blastomonas sp.; assembly: GCA_964228845.1. Taxonomy (GTDB): domain Bacteria; phylum Pseudomonadota; class Alphaproteobacteria; order Sphingomonadales; family Sphingomonadaceae; genus Blastomonas. The sequence goes on along the minus strand of CAXRCQ010000312.1, from coordinate 5,266 downwards.
GCGATTGCCGGGTGCCGCTATAATTGCGCGCCGGAAGAGGCTGACCGCTGCCCCGACCAATGCGGATCGCGCAAGACCGCCAAGGTGCCGGTGCCATTCGTCGATCTGCCTTTGGGCGCGACCGAAGACCGGGTGCTCGGCGCGCTCGATCTGGAACGCGCGCTGGGGCGCGGTGAAAAGGCGTTCGAGCCCGGGCTGCTGGCGCGGGCGCATCGCGGATACCTGTATATCGACGAGATCAACCTGCTCGAGGACCATCTGGTCGACCTGCTGCTCGATGTCGCGCAGTCGGGCGAGAACCTGGTCGAGCGCGAGGGGCTGTCGGTAAGGCACCCGGCGAAATTCGTGCTGATCGGCAGCGGCAATCCGGAAGAGGGCGAGCTGCGCCCGCAATTGCTCGACCGCTTCGGCCTGTCGGTCGAGGTGAAGACCCCGCAGGATATCGAACAGCGCATCGAGATCATGCGCCGCTGCGACGCGCAGGAGCGCGATGCCGCCGCGTTTGCCGCCGATTGGGCCGAGGCGGATGCGAAGATCGTCAAGCGCATCGCGCGCGGCAAGAAGGCGCTGCCCAAGGTCGCGATGCCCGATGCGACGCTGCAGGATGCTGCCAGCCTGTGCATCGCGGTCGGGGCGGACGGCCTGCGCGGCGAACTGACGCTGATGCGCGCGGCACGGGCCTATGCGGCGCTCGAGGGCGCGAAATCGGCCGAGCGCAAGCATCTGCGCGCGGTCGCGCCGATGGCGTTGCGGCACCGTCTCCGCCGCGATGTGCTCGACGAGACGGGATCGACCGCGCGCATCGACCGGGCGCTTGCCGAGCTGTTCGGATGACCGACACGCTGATGGCGGCCCGGTTGCTGGCCGCTGCGCCCGGGCGACTGGGCGGCATCTGGCTGCGCGGCGCGGGGCCAGAGCGCGAGGCGGCGCTGGCACTGCTGACGGGGGCGCTCGAGGGTCGCGCCGTGCGCCGGGTGCCGGTGCATATCGACGAGGAGCGGCTGTGCGGCGGGCTCGATGTCGCCGCCTCGCTGGCGGCAGGACAGCGGGTCGAGCAGGCGGGACTGTTGCACGAGGCAGCGGGCGGCCTGCTGGTCGTGCCGATGGCCGAGCGGATGTCCGCGCTGGTGGCGGGGCGGATCGCGCAGGCAATGGATGCGGGCGCGGGCTTTGCGCTGGTGCTGCTCGACGATGGCGGCGAGGACGAGGCACCGCCGGTGGCGCTGACCGAGCGGGTGGCCTTCTGGTGCGAGGGGGTGGGAGTTGCGCCTACCCCCGACACCAACCTTCCCGAGTTCCCGAGCCCTTCGACGCCGCCTGTCGGCGTCGCTCAGGATAAACTTCAGCCTGTGGCTGAAGTCGAGGGACCTGTCTCCACCCTTTCAAATACGTCCCTCGACACGCTCGGGACAAACGGAGCGGGGGAGATTGCTCGAAGCCTCGCCAACCTCTCCCTCGCCCTGGGCGTGGACTCCGCGCGCGCGCTGCTCTTCGCGCAGACCGCGACGCGTCTGCACGCGCAATGGCATTCGCGCGATGCCGCGGAAGAGGACCTCGCCTTCGCCGCGCGCACGATGCTGGGTCCGCGCGCCACGCGCATTCCGCAACAGGCTGACGATACGCCGCCTCCGCCGCCTGAGCCCGAGGACGAACCGCCTCCTGGCGATGCCGAGAGCGAGCAGGAGCAGCATGATCCCGACGCGCTCGACGATCTCGTTCTCGCCGCAGCGCTCGCCTCGATTCCCATTGATGTGCTCGCGCGGATTGGGGAGGGGCGCAGTGCCCGGCGCGCGAGCGGTGCCGGCGGGGCAGGGCGCAAGCGCGCCTCGCAGTTGCGCGGAAGACCGCTCGGCGCACGCCCCGGCCTGCCGCGCGGGGGGGCACGGCTGGCGCTGATCGATACGCTGCGCGCGGCGGTGCCGTGGCAGGAAATTCGCCGCCAGCAGGAAGCCGCCGATGCCCCGAAGCGCCTGCGCATCCGCAAGGGCGACCTGCGCATTCGCCGGTTCGAGGAACGCGCCGAGGCGCTCACCATTTTCGCGGTCGATGCCTCGGGCTCGTCGGCGCTGGCGCGGCTGGCCGAGGCCAAGGGCGCGGTCGAACTGATGTTGGCGCAGAGCTATGTGAAGCGCGCGCAGGTCGCGCTGATCGCCTTCCGGGGGACGGCTGCGGAGCTGCTGCTGCCACCGACCCGCTCGCTCACCCGCGCCAAGAAGGTGCTGGGCGAGGTGCCCGGTGGCGGCGGCACCCCGCTGGCGCTGGGGCTGGCGGCGGCATCCGAGCTCGCCGAAAGCCATGCCGCGCGTGGGCGCACGCCGTTCGTCGCGCTGCTCACCGACGGCAAGGGCAATATCGACAGGCAGGGCCAGCCCGGCCGCGCGCAGGCGGGCGAGGATGCGCTCGCCGCCGCGCGCCGCTTTGCCGCAGCGCGGACGCAAGGCGTGGTGATCGACATCTCGGCCCGGCCCCAGCCCGAGGCCGCAGCGATTGCAGCCGCGATGCGCGCGCGCTATCTGGCGCTGCCGCGCGCCGATGCGCGGGGGGTGGAGCAGGCGGTCAGCGCGCTGCAGTTCGGGAAGGCGTCATGAGTTTGGTTCGCTGGGAGGTCGAGGGGCAGGACTGGCCCAATCGCGCGCACAGCCGCTTCGTGCGCACCGCGATGCTCGACTGGCATGTCCAGATCGCCGGGCCCGAAGGTGCGCCGGTGCTGCTGCTGGTTCATGGCACCGGCGCAGCGACGCACAGCTGGCGCGACCTGCTGCCGCTGCTGGCGCAGCATTATACCGTGATCGCGCCTGATATGCCCGGCCATGGCTTCACGCGCGGGCGGATTTCGGGAGGGCAGAGCCTGCCGGGCATGGCGAAGGCGCTGGGCGAACTGCTCAACAAGCTGGGCCATTCCGCCCCCTCGGTGATCGTCGGCCATTCGGCAGGCGCAGCGATCGGCGCAAGGCTGGCGATGGACGAGCGCTGGGACGCTGCGCTGATCGGCCTGACGCCCGCGCTGATGCCCTTTCCGGGGCTGGCCGCGCGGCTGTTCCCGGCGCTCGCGCGCGTGCTGTTCGTCAACCCGTTCACCGCGATGATCTTTGCGCAGATGGCGAGCAGTCGGGGCGAGGTCGCGCGCTTCCTCAAATCCTCGACCGGTTCGCGCATCGATGATCTCGGTATCGATCTCTACCACCGGCTGTTCCGCACGTCCGACCATTGCGCCGGCGCCATCGGCATGATGGCGAACTGGGACCTCGAAACGCTGTCCGCCAGCCTGCCGGGGCTGATCGGACGGACGCTGCTGATCCATGGCGGGCGCGATGCGATGATCCCCGCCGATTCGGTCGAGCGTGCGGCGAAGTTGATCACGGGTGCCGAGCTGACCGTCCTTCCCGATCTGGGGCATCTGGCGCATGAAGAAGCGCCCGATCGCATCGCCGACATGATCCACGCCTTTGCCGCAACCAGCCCTGCCGTGGCGGCCTGACCGGCATGGCGGGGTTCAAGCAGCGCTGGGTCGGCTGGCGCAACAGGGTGATCGGAAACCCCGCCTTCCAGTCCTGGGCCTCGCGCTCGATTTTTGCGCGCGGAATCTCGCGGGTGCGGGCGCGGCGGCTGTTCGACATCATTGCCGGGTTCACCTATTCGCAGACGCTCTATGCCTGTGTCGAAGGCGGCATTGTCGCACGGCTGGAACAGGGCGCTGCGAGCTCCGCCGAGCTGGGCGCGGTGGCGCGGCTGGGCGAGGATGCGACGCACCGGCTGCTGCGCGCGGCGGCGGCGCTGGGCGTCATCGAGAGCGTCGGCGAGGAGCTGTGGATGCTGGGCGAGCAGGGTGTCGCGCTCACCGGCAATCCCGGCGCGATCGCGATGATCCGCCACCATCACCTGCTTTATGCCGATCTCGCCGATCCGCTGTCGCTGCTGCGCGGCGAGCGCAGCGCACCGGGCGCGCTGGCGGGATACTGGCCCTATGCGCTGGGCGATGGCAGCGAGGGCGAGAACCAGGCGGCGGTCTCGCCCTATTCGCAGCTGATGGCCGCCTCGCAGCCGATGGTCGCCGACCAGGTGGTGCACGCCTGGCGCTTCGGCCAGCACCGGCGGATGCTCGATGTTGGCGGCGGCGCGGGCGCGTTCATCGCGGCGGTGGCAAGGGCTGCGCCGGGGCTCGAGTTCGGGCTGTTCGATCTGCCTGCGGTCACCGCGATCGGCGCGCGCCAGCTGGGCGAGACGGGCGTGCACGTCACGGCGCATCCCGGCGATTTCCGCAATGATGCGATTCCCAACGGCTATGATCTCATCACGCTGATCCGCATCCTGCACGATCATGACGACGATCTGGCGCAGAGCCTGCTGGTCAAGATCCGCGCGGCGCTGAAGCCCGGCGATACGCTGCTGATCGCCGAGCCCATGGCAGGCACGCCTGGCGCAGAGGCGATGGCGGATGCCTATTTCGGCTTCTATCTGCTCGCCATGGGCTCGGGCCGGGCGCGCACCCCGCAGGAAATCGGTGGCATGCTGGACAAGGCGGGCTTTGCCAGCTGGCGCGAGCGACCCACCGGCCTGCCCATCGTCACCCGGGTGATTGCCGCTACGGCCTGAGGCTTCCTTCTTGCAAAACGCTCGCATTCCGTCGCGGAACTAATGCGCCTCAAGCTGTAAACCTAGATTGACACTAGAGGGCGTTAATATAAGATGACACCTTGATGGAAGGTCTCTCACCGGGATCTGTCACAAGAACAAGGGGAGCGCGCACGTGCAGGCAATGGCCGTCATTTTTGAAGCGCCGCACCGCCTTGCGCTTCGTTCCCTGGCGCTGAATGCCCCGGAATCGGGCGATGTCGTGGTCGAGATCGCCTGGAGCGGCATCAGCACCGGTACCGAAAAGCTGCTCTTCACCGGCAAGATGCCGAACTTTCCGGGCATGGGCTATCCGCTGGTCCCCGGTTACGAGTCGGTCGGCCGGATCGTCGACTCCGGCAGCAAATGCCGCGGCCGGATCGGCGAATGGGTGTTCGTGCCCGGTGCCAATTGCTTTGCCGATGCGCGCGGCCTGTTCGGCGGATCGGCGCGGCGGCTGGTGGTGCCTTCGGCGCGCGCGCTGCCGATCGACGAGAGCTGGGGCAGCGACGGCGTGCTGTTCGCGCTTGCGGCCACGGCGCTGCACGCGATGGCGGGCGGCGAAGCCCCCGACCTGATCGTCGGCCACGGCATGCTCGGACGCTTGCTCGCCCGTCTCACCATCGCCAGCGGCGCGCCCGCGCCGACCGGGGGG
>CAXRCQ010000311.1:0-4197 GCA_964228845.1 Blastomonas sp. | reverse complement strand
GCGACCCTGCTTGCCCATGCCGATCTGCAGCGCCAGTTCGCGTCGACGCTCGGCATAATTGGGGGCGACCATCGGGTAATCCTTGGGCAGGCCCCATTTGGCGCGATAGTCATCGGGCGTCATGTTGTAGTGCACCATCAGGTGGCGCTTGAGCATGCGAAGCTTCTTGCCGTCTTCCAGGCAGACGAGGTGATCGGGCTTGATCGACGACCGGATCGGAACGGCAGGTTCCTTGGGGGCTTCGGGCTCTTCCTCTTCGGGCTGGCTGATACCGAGCAGAGCAGCGTGCACCGAGGAAATCAGCTGCGGAATATCCGAATTGGCCACTTTGTTGTTGCTCAAATGCGCAACGACAATATCAGCGGTCAAAGAAATCAAGGTTTCCACATCTTCCATAGTTACACCTGCTTAGCCGATTGATCCAAACTGGTGGGACTATTAGTCCGTTATGGATCAAATGCAAATGCCAACTCTCCCCAAAACGCGTTCGGCGGCGGAAACTCTGATCGTCTTTGCCAAAACAGGACAGGTCGGTTGGCTGCGCTAGCGCAGGGAGGCGAGCGTTCAACGTGCTTCCGGACCGCAAGGACTGTCCTGCTGCGGAATATAGTCGGCCAGCGCGTGCAAGATATCGTGAACGCCCTTGAGCGTGGAATTGGCCGAAATCTGCCGTAATGCGGGCCTGACCGGCAAGCGGTAGCTGATAATTCCGGCCTCGCTCTCCAGCCGTTGCGCGCCGATCGAAAGGATGAAGCGTATCGCAGGCATGTTCTCTGCAAGCGTTTGAACCTCCAGCTCGCACATCGCCTCGACTTCGCAATGGATCAGCAGCACGGTGGTCAGCATCCGGGCAAGACCGAGTCCGTGATAGTCATCGAGCACCGCAATCGAGAATTCTCCCGCGCGCGGATGATTCTCGCTGCGAATCGCATGCACTGCGCCGACCGCGGGATTATCCGCTCCGTCGAGATGGATCGCCCCCCAGGCGATATGGTCGTGCCCGTCGGCGTCGAGCAGACGGTCAATCACCGGATCGGACGGCATGGGCTGCACCGAGAAGAAGCGAAGATAGCGCGACTGCTGCGACAGGCGCGCGATACCTTCGCGCATGCGCAGCTCGTCCGACTGGCGGATCGAGCGCAGGCATATGCGCTTGCCGTCAGCAGCTTCGGTCTCGATGATCTCTTCGTGCAGCTTCTGCCAGGACTTCCTGCTCACGCCTGTGCCTCCATCGGGTACAGGCTGCCATTCATGCCACATCTGCCCGCCAAAGCGCAGGACAAAGCGCAGCGGTCAGGCGGTCAGCAGCTCCTCGCGCAGCGCATCAACCCATTTGGCTACGGCGCGAAACGCCTTTTCCGTCATGCGCAGGTAGATCTTGCGATGATCCTGGGGGTCCTTCTCGCGGCGCACCAGCCCCTGTTTCATCATTCGGTCGATATAGCGCAGCGAGGTTGTCGCTGGTCGACGCGAGGCGACGCAGGCGCTGGTCACCGATACGTCGCGACCGGTAATATGGCCGACGAACAGGTCGAGCAGCATGTCCCAGGCGGGGTCGGACAGAAGGTTGGGACCGGCAATCTCGTCGCGCCGTCCGCGTAGCTTGAGATAGCGACTCGCCGCTTCGGCGCGCGCCTTCCAGGGTTCGTTGGCATCGAGCAGCGGCTGGGATGGCTGCGTCTCGCCGGTCTCGGGGACGAGAATCAGGCAGTAAAACTGGGTCATTGGCGGGGCACCAGGTCTCTATGCGCGCGATGATCGAGATAGACCCCGGCCACCATGCTGAGCAGCAGGGGGACGACCCAGAAGGTGGCAATCGCCGAATAGATTTTCGGCAGATAATCGGGGGCGATGATCGTCGCGAAATGGGTGGCTACGGTAAGCAGCTGAAAGGCCGTGATCCACAAGGGCCAGTAGCGGTTGCTCCGCAGCGCGAACAGGTAAGCTGCGACAAGATAGGCCGTATCGACCGCCATCAGCGGCCAATGCGTCTGCCGCCATTCGGTGTCGATCGTCTGCGCAGCCCAGGTGAGAAGCGTCGCGGCGAGGAACAGGCCGACAGCCCGTCTGCCCTCAGCTTCGCCGTGCAGCCAGACAAAGCCGCAGCTCAGCAATGCGAGGAGCCAGAAGATGATCGGGATCATGATACCGGCTCATCGCATCGCTGGGCAGGCGTCAACCGAACGCGGTCTCGCTTTGCGGCACGTCTTCGTGAAGCGAGCCGGAAAGCGGGGTTTCGCCGGGGCAGCCGACGTTCATCGGAGCCTGGTCGCTGCGCCGCTTGACGGCATTGAGATGGCCGACGAGCTTCACCATGCTGCCACGGGCCGAGATGAGATGACCGGTGCTTTCGTGGATGGCGCGAAGGGCCATTTGCGAATCGCGGACCGGAACCTCGGAAAGCGCATTCGCCTCGAGCATGGTCATCGACAACCGTGCCGCATCGAGAATGGCGCGGTCATAGCTGGCAAAGGACGAGCGGGTATCCTGGGCGACAATGCGGACGGCGTTACCATCAATGTGCATGGGTGTTCTCCTTCTCGCACCGGGCACGGTGCAGCGGTTGCCATGACATCAGATCAGCTGAACGCCTTGAGCGCCCCGCCAAGCACCAGCGCGAATGCCGTCGTATAGATGAGCGACAGCCCCGCAATCCGCAGGATGGTCGTCGTCTTCTGGCTTGCGTCCAGCGATGTTCTGATGCCGCCGACAGGAGGATAGCCGAGCCGCGTCTGCCACTGGCCGGTGGCTTGGCGATCGGGCGTCTCCGCTGCCGACACCACAGGAGGTGTCACATCATTGGCCGGTTCGACAACCGGCCCCGGTTTGAGTTCAAAAGACTTGAATGCCGGAATCTGCTGGCGCTCGATCAACCAGCGCGCGGCCGTGCGGCGATCGGGAGCCCCCATCGCGGTCTTGGCGCGCTGCAGATACTGGTCGACCGTCATCGGGGTAAGGCCGAGCTGCTTGGCGATCTGCTTGGAAGTATAGCCATCTGCCACAAGGCGCAGACAACTGACCTGGACATCGGTCAATTCTGTGCGACTTGGCTCCAAGATATCCCCCCGATTTGACGGTACATCCACTTCGGATACATTAACCTTCAATTCGGACATATCGCATTTGCAACCGGAATGGAACGGTTCGCCGTTCCATTGCGCAAGTTGCATCCGTTACGGTGGTATCGGGGATCGCAGCGCACGATTGTCCCGTATTGGACAAAACGGCCAACGCCGGCAGCGCGGTTCCGTGCGAATCGCGCTGCCGGACGGTTTGAGGCCTCGCCCGGTTCAATCTCATTCGGGCAGAAAATCCGGCACCGACAGATAGCGCTCGCCGGTATCGTAGTTGAAGCCCAGCACGCGCGATCCTGCGGGCAGGTCGGCCAGCTTCTGCGCGATGGCTGCGAGAGTAGCGCCGGAGGAGATGCCGACCAGCATGCCCTCTTCGCTCGCGGAGCGGCGGGCCATTTCCTTGGCATCGGCGGGGTCGACCGCGATCACGCCATCGAGCAGCCGGGTGTGCAGGTTGCCGGGAATGAACCCCGCGCCGATGCCCTGGATCGGGTGCGGGCCGGGCTGGCCGCCCGAGATCACCGGCGACAGCGTGGGTTCGACCGCATAGACCTTCAGGGCGGGCCAGTGCTTCTTCAGCTCCTCGGCACAGCCGGTAATGTGCCCGCCGGTGCCGACACCGGTGATCAGCACGTCGATCGGCGAATCGGCAAAGTCGTTCAGGATTTCCTGGGCTGTCGTGCGTACGTGCACCGAGACGTTCGCCGCATTCTCGAACTGCTGCGGCATCCACGCGCCGGGCGTCTGGTCGATCAGCTCCTGCGCGCGCTCGATCGCGCCCTTCATGCCCTGTTCGCGCGGGGTGAGGTCGAAGGTCGCGCCATAAGCAAGCATCAGCCGCCGTCGCTCGATCGACATGCTTTCGGGCATCACCAGCACCAGCCTGTAGCCCTTGACCGCCGCAACCATCGCCAGGCCCACCCCGGTATTGCCCGATGTCGGCTCGATGATTGTGCCGCCGGGCTTGAGCGAGCCGTCGGCCTCCGCCGCTTCGATCATGGCGAGCGCGATGCGGTCCTTGATCGATCCGCCCGGATTGGACCGTTCGGACTTGATCCACACCTGCGCGTCGCCGAACAGCCGGTTGATGCGGACATGCGGCGTCTTGCCGATGGTTTCGAGA
>CAXRCQ010000310.1:0-2348 GCA_964228845.1 Blastomonas sp. | reverse complement strand
GAGGAAGACGACGGCCGCGCCATCGGTCACCTGGCCGCAATCGTTCTTGCGCGTGCGCCCCTCGACGACCGGATTGGCCTCGTCATCCTCGGTGAAGCTCTTGGGGCCGAACTGCCATTGCCGGGTCTGCGCGGCGGGGTTGCGACGGCCATTGGCGAAGTTGATCTCGGCGATGCGGCCGAGATGGTCGTAATTCAGGCCATACAGCGCATCATATTCCTCGGCCAGGTCAGAAAAGGCGCGCGGCCAGAGGAACTGCGCATCGGCAAACTCGCGCCCCTGATAGGCGGCGGCGCCCAGATTTTCCGCAGCCTTCTGCCCCGGAACGTTGCGCATCATCTCGATGCCGACCACACAGGCAAGGTCATAGCGCCCCGCCTCGATCTCCGCCGCTGCGGCGAGCACCGACACGCTGCCCGAGGCGCAGGCCGCTTCGTGGCGCGAGGAGGGCAGGCCATCGAGCGCCGGATCGACATAGGCTAAGAACCCGCCGAGCAGGCCTTGTCCGGCAAACAGGTCGCCGACGAAATTGCCGACATGGCCGCTCTCGATCTCGTCGGCATCGAGCCGCGTCGCATCGAGTCCCTGGCGGACCGTCTCGACGAACCCGCCGCCTATCGAAAGCCCCTCGCGCGCCCAGTTGCGCGCAAAATCGCTCTGGTATCCGCCCAGCACATAAACCATCACGCCTCTCCTGCTTTGATGGTATGCTTATACAAGCTTAACCCATCGCGCAACCGAGGACGTTGTAATTCCCGTCACCCTCATCGGCGCTTGCCGCCGCGCTCCAGTCGACTACGCTCGCAACTATGTTGCCTGGCCTGTTCGCTATTGCTCTATTGTTCATGACGAGCGACGCTGGCTTGCAGCGGCGATCTTTCGACGGCGAATGGCGCAAGATAACCGAAGCTGGCCGGGCCTGCGACGTCAAGGTCATCCGCCAGCGCTTGCCCAAAAGCCTGGCAGCCTTGCAGGCAGAGCCAGCCTATCGCTTAGCCCGCAGGACGCCAGCAGAGAGGCGGCAGCGTTTCTACCGCCAACTCGGCATGAGCGACATCGAACAGTCGCTTCGAGAGGAACAGTTCCGGGGACGTTAGTCGCAGTGCGCGATTTGGCCGTTCCCTTCTCACCGATCAGCTCTCGTCGTCATGCTCTTCGTCGCCCGGATAGGGCTTGGCCTTGAGCAGCCCGGCAAGGTGCGCGGTGTTGGCGGCGAGCATCCGCGCGGTTTCGAACGTCGATTCGGGGGTCTCGTCGAGATCCTGGAAATCGGTGCTGCCCATTGCCTCGCCGACCCAGTAGCAGGCGGCTCCTGCGGGGATGGTGAAGCCGACATCGTTCAGCGCCTGGACCAGATCGGCCGAGATGCGGTGCGCGCCATCCTCGTTGCCGACGATCGCCGCGACCGCGAGCTTGGAAAAGCTCGGCATCCGGCCCGTCTCGTCGGTCTCGCCCAGAAACGCGTCCATCCGTTCGAGCACGCGCTTGGCGATGCTCGACATCTGGCCCATCCAGATCGGCGTGCCGAAGATCAGGATGTCGGCGGCGAGGATGCGCTTGCGCAGATCGGGCCATTCGTCGCCATCGCCCTCGTCCGAGCTGACACCGGGCAGCACGTTGTAATCGGCGATGCGGATCGTCTCGGTCAGCTCGACCTCGTGCTTGGCGAGCTGGCCTGCGATCAGTTCGATCATCGCATCGGTCGAGGAACTCTCCTTGCCCGAGCGCTTGAGGGTGCAGTTGATCGCGACGGCTTTGAGGGTCATGGGGGCTTCATCCTTGTGCGGGGGTTCGAAGGGCTTACGAACCGGCCCGCACGAGGTTGCGCCGATGACCAAGACGGACAACCGGGAGCGACGCGATGCCGCGCCCGGTGCCGACGGTCAGAAGAAGCCGAGCTTTTTCGGCTCGTAGGAGACCAGCAGGTTCTTGGTCTGCTGATAATGGTCGAGCATCATCCGGTGCGTCTCGCGGCCGATGCCCGATTGTTTGTAGCCGCCGAACGCCGCGTGCGCGGGATAGGCGTGGTAGCAATTGGTCCAGACGCGGCCTGCCTCGATCCCCCGGCCCAGCCGATAGCAGCGGTTGATGTCGCGGCTCCACACGCCCGCGCCCAGGCCGAACAGCGTGTCATTGGCGATGGCGAGCGCATCGTCTTCGTCGCGAAAGGTGGTGACCGACACGACGGGGCCGAAAATCTCTTCCTGGAACACGCGCATCTTGTTGTGGCCGCGCAGCACCGTGGGCTGGACATAATAGCCGCCGGCAAGCTCGCCGCCGAGCTCAGCGGCGGCTCCGCCCGCCAGCACTTCGGCCCCTTCGGCGCGGCCGATATCGATATAGCTCAG
>CAXRCQ010000309.1:0-4208 GCA_964228845.1 Blastomonas sp. | reverse complement strand
CGGTCGACCCCTATAAGGCCGAATTTTGGACCATAGCCTGCCATCCACTCGTAATTGTCGAGCAGCGACCAGTAGAAATAGCCGCGAACATCGACCTTGTCGGCGATTGCCTCGTGAAGGCAGGTCAGCGATTCCGTGATGAAGGCGGCGCGGCGGTCGTCATCATCGCCCGAAAAGCCGTTTTCGGTCACGATGATCGGCGTGGCGGTCCGCTGCCAGACATAGCGGCAGACGGCGGCCAGCGCGTCCGGGCGATCCTCATAGCCCATGACCGTCAGCGGCTGCCCGGGACGGGGGCCGTGCGTGCCGTCCTTGCGCGACGTGGTTCGGGTATAGGTTTGCACGCCGATGAAGTCGTCGCCAGCCACGAAATCCAGGAACGGATCGACCATCTTGGCAACGCGCGCATCGCGCACCGCTTCTCCACCCGGCTCGCATTGTTCGTCCTGCAGCGACAGGGTGATGCCCACCTGCACTTCCGGTCGAACCGACTTGATCGCGTCGCGCCCGGCGGCATGCGCGCCAAGGCCATTGCGCAATAGCGCATCCGGCGGCGTGAACAGGAAATTGCTCTCGATCGAGCCGCCCAACGCTTTCTCCGCCGCAAGGCGCCTTGCCTGGCCTTCCTCGCCTGCCAGCAGCCCCAAGGCGACATCGCGGATGATCAGCGGAACGTTCATCTCGTTCATGCTGCACACGACAACCAGACCGCGAAGGGCGCGCGTCACATGCTCGCAATAGCGCGCAAACAGGGCGGGAAACTGGTCACACGTCATGCCGCCCTTGCGCGCCAGCCAGAGCGGGATGGTGAAATGGTGGAACGTCACCACGGGGGTGATGCCACGCTGGTGGCATGCGTCGATGCAGCGCTGGTAGTGATCGAGCGCCGACCTTGCGAACACACCTTCCGACGGCTCGATCCGCGCCCATTCAATACCGAAACGATACGCCTTGAGGCCGATCGCCGCGAGGATCGCCATGTCGTCGTCGAACCGGTTCCACTGATCCACGGCATCGCCCGAAGGTTCGGCAAAGATCGAAGGATGCGCATGTTCGAGCGCCCAGCAATCGCTGTTCGCATTGCCTCCCTCGACCTGATGGCCGGCTGTAGCGCTTCCCCAAAGGAAATTGCAGGGAAACTGTCGTGCATCATGGGTCACACTAAAGAGCCTTTTTTTGACAAGAAATGGGTCGGTACGCAGCGGCACACCGACCCAGCGGGAGAGTCAGAAGCGCCATTCCAGCGCAGCGCCGAACCGGCGGAAAGCGTTGTCGGGCAGCGATTGGGCATATTGTCCGACGGAGAAATTGCCCGGAAAGATCACTGCCGTGTAACGCTGGTCGAACAGATTGCGGACGAAGACGCTCAGCCGGACATGATCGCCGATATCGGCAAGCCCTATCGCTGCGTTCACCACCGAGAATCCCGGCTGGATCGTGTTGGGATCGTTGATCGCGTAATAGAAGCTGCTGCGATAGCGCCAGTCCGCGTTGACGAAGAACTTCAGATGGTCACTGACCGGCTGCTCGATATTGGCTGCCAGGCTGGTCGTCCATCTTGATGCGCCGACCAGCGGCGAGCCGGCAGCGTTGAAACTGGGGCCCGGCAGCGAACAGCCCTGCGCAGCTGTCTGGCCGAAAAAGCAGGCAACGTTGTAATTGCCGTATGCGGTGTCGAGCCATGTGACGCCACCCGACAGGCTGACCCCCTGCGCCGGTCGGAACACTGTCTCGGCTTCGACGCCACGCGTGCGCAGGGTGCTGGCGTTGCCGGTGCGGAACGAGCCGAGGCCGCCATTCAGTGCAGGATCGAACACCTGGGCCTGGAAATTGCTGAAATCATTGATGAAGCCGGCCAGATTGATGGTCAGGCGACGGTCGAACAGATCCGCCTTGGCCCCGATTTCATAGGCATCGACCGTTTCGGGGTCGACCGCAAAGGCAACCCCGGCGGCCGAGCTGACCGCCGGCCCCTTGTAGCCGCGGGTGTAGGTTGCATAGAGATTGGCAGTGCCGAGCGAAGATTCGACGCCGGCCCGCCCCGAAAAGCCTCCGGTCCGGCGCGCAGCGTTAATCGGCGCGGCCAGCGCGCCGATGCATGTCCGGCCACCGCTCAGCAGGAAGGTGACGAGATTGCAGACGTTCGGCACCGCCGTAACGGTGGTGGTCGAATCGATCTCGTCGCGCGTATATCGTCCGCCAGCGGTCAAGCGCAGTTCGGGCGTCACGTTGAAGGTAAGCTGTGCGAACGCCGCATAGCTTTTCGAGCCATAGTCGAAATTCGATTGGCCGTTGATCGGCGACAGGCGCAGCGGATTGCTGGCGGGAAACACGCCGAAAGTTCCTGCCTGCAGGATCTGCGCGTCGATCTGCTGATGGAAGTAGTAGAGGCCCGCCGTGTAGCTCAGGGGGCCACTGCCCGTGTTGTTGATCCGCAATTCCTGCGAAAACTGATGCGATTGGGAATTGGCGATGTTGGTGTCGAAGAACGGCACCGGGGTCTGATCGACATCGTTGTTTGCACGTGCAGTCAGCTCGCGATAGGCGGTGACCGACGTGATCGCGACGGGTCCGGCATCATAGCTCGCGGTGAACTGCGCACCGAAACTCCGCTCGTCCCGCACGATGTCGGTACTGCCGACCGCGGAGCGATTGTTCCTGGGCGAAGCCACCACGCCAAGCGCAGTGTTCCGGGCAAACACGAAATTGGGCGGTGCGAGGGGCCGCAGCACGGCGGGGATGGGCGTCGGGTCGTTACCGCCAAATCTGCGGATCGTCGAATAGGCCTCGATGCCGCTGTTCGACTGGTAATCCGCAATGGCATAAAAGCTCAGCCGGTCGTTCGGCTCCCAGAGCAGCTTGGCCGTTCCGAAATAGCGGCGCACCGGATCGAGCCGACCGGGGCCGACCAGCTGGGTCGCCGTCGTCTGATATTGATAACCGCCGACCAGGCGCAGCGCGGCCGTCCGACCCAGCGGCAGATTGACCACGGTCTGCGCCTGCACTTGGCTGCGCTCTCCGATCTGCACGCGCCCACTCGATCCAAACCTGCCAAGCTCGGGGCGTGCGGTCGTTATGGAAATGAGGCCCGCCGTCGTGTTCTTGCCAAACAGCAAGCCCTGCGGCCCGCGCAGCACCTCGACACGCTCGACATCGGCAAGGGAATTGATCGGTACGAAGCGCGGCAGCGTGATGTTCACGTCATCGACGGCAATGCCGACAGCGGATTCGATGCCATAATCAAACGAGTTGGTGCCGACGCCGCGAATGGCGAAGTTGGGTACGCCTGGTGTCGCGGTGAAGTTGAGGCTTGGTGCACGCTGCGTGATGTCGGACAGCTGGTTCGCTCCGCTCTCGCGGATCGAGGCGCCATCGACAACGGTGATCGCGATCGGCACGTCGCGCAGATTCTCGGCGCGCCGCTGAGCCGTCACAACGATCTCCGCTGGCGCGCTGTCCGCCGATTCGGCGGCGTTAGTACCTTGCACGCTGGTCGTTTGCGCTCCCGCTGCCGATGCCAGGCCGATCAGGCTGACACCTGCCAGAATATTCCAAGCTCTCATGATCCTCTCCTGAATCGCTTTATGCGATTGCCCTTAAGCTGAGGCTCAACATACATACTGTCAAGCACGTATGTATGTTGACATTGCTGGGGAGCGCGCGCAATCTGGGCACAGGAGAGAAACATGAAGCACAGCCTGAATGCATGGCTGCGGTGCCATGCGCGCCAGCAACCGACACGCCTGGACTACCCCTCGGTCATGCCATTGCCCGGGCAAGATCAATGACCGGCTCGCCCGAATCCGGCCTCGGCATTTCCCCGATGGCGTCGCCGCCGAAGGACGGTGCGCTTGTGCTCGAAACTGGGCCGTTGAGGCCCAAGATGCCTGGGGAACGCTGGTTCCGCCTGAATGGAATGGCAATGGTGCGCAATGTCGACCAGGCAGAGCTGACCCCTGTCTTGCCCAGCTCGAATGCCACCGGTGCGGCTGTGATCATTGCCCCGGGCGGCGGGTTCCTGATCGGATCGATGCAGAGCGAAGGATGGGCGCAAGCTCGCTGGCTGGCGGATCGCGGCATTGCAGCATTCGTGCTGAAATATCGGCTCGAACCGACGCCAGAATCCGACCAGGAATTTGCCCACGCGCTTGCCGCCCGCTTCATGGCTGCAGCCAATCCGGCTGCGCGCGATGCGTTCCGCGTGCCAG
>CAXRCQ010000308.1:0-5340 GCA_964228845.1 Blastomonas sp. | reverse complement strand
CGAGGGCTGGGTGACCGACGCCGCCAAGCAGCTCAAGCTCGATCCCGTCATCCTGCGTGCCGATTACGGCCAAATCCCCGATCTGAACGCGGTCGACTGGTCGCATGACGTGCTGTTTACCTGGAACGGCACCACTTCTGGCGCACGCGTCCCCAATGGCGACTGGATCGCTGCCGATCGCGAAGGCCTGAGCTTTGCCGACGCGACCAGCGCGGTATTCGCCTATGACCTTCCCTGGGACAAGATCGATGTCGCCACCTTCTCCTGGCAGAAGGTGCTGGGCGGCGAGGGCGCGCATGGCGTGCTGATCCTCGGCCCGCGCGCGGTCGAGCGGCTCGAGACCTATACCCCTGCCTGGCCGCTGCCCAAGGTGTTCCGCTTGATGAGCAAGGGCAAGCTTGCCGAGGGCGTGTTCAAGGGCGAGACGATCAACACCCCGTCGATGCTGGCGGTGGAGGATGCGATCTTCGCGCTCGAATGGGGCAAGTCGCTGGGCGGTGCCGATGCGATGATCGCGCGCTCCAACGCCAATGCTGTCGCGCTCGATGCCATCGTCCAGGCACGCCCGTGGCTGGGCCATCTCGCGCCCGATCCGGCCACCCGTTCGACCACCAGCGTCTGTCTGACGGTCGAGGGTGCCGATGAGGCCTTTATCAAGGCCTTTGCCGGACTGCTCGAGAAGGAAGGCGCGGCCTTCGACATCGCGGGCTATCGCGATGCTCCTCCGGGGCTGCGCATCTGGTGCGGCGCGACCGTCGAGACCGCCGATATCGAGGCGCTCGGCCCCTGGCTCGACTGGGCCTATTCCGAGCTCAAAGCTTCCTGATTGAACCCGGTTCCCCGCGAAGGCGGGGACCCATCTCCTGTGCGTGCACCAGGTGCAGCCGGCGGGAGATGGACTCCTGCCTGCGCAGGGGACCGGCATCCTCTTCCCGACAAAGGATATTCCCATGCCCAAAGTGCTTATTTCCGACAAGATGGACCCCAAGGCCGCGCAGATCTTCCGCGAGCGCGGTTGCGAGGTCGATGTCATTACCGGCCAGACGCCCGAAGAGCTCGCCGGGATCATCGGCCAATATGATGGCCTTGCCATCCGCTCGTCGACCAAGGTGACCAAGGCGATCCTCGATGCCGCGACCAATCTCAAGGTTGTCGGCCGCGCCGGGATCGGTGTCGATAACGTCGATATTCCCGCAGCGTCCGCCAAGGGTGTGGTGGTGATGAACACGCCGTTCGGCAACTCGATCACCACTGCCGAGCATGCCATCGCGCTGATGTTCGCGCTCGCCCGCCAGCTGCCCGAGGCCGACGCCTCGACCCAGGCCGGCAAGTGGGAAAAGAACCGCTTCATGGGCGTCGAGCTGACCGCCAAGACGCTGGGGCTGATCGGCGCGGGCAATATCGGTTCGATCGTCGCCGATCGCGCGCTGGGCCTCAAGATGAAGGTCATCGCCTTCGATCCGTTCCTGACGCCCGAACGCGCGGTGGAACTGGGCATCGAGAAGGTGACGCTCGACGACCTGCTCGCGCGCGCCGATTTCATCACGCTGCACACCCCGCTGACCGACCAGACGCGCAACATCCTGAGCCAGGAAGCGCTGGCCAAGACCAAGAAGGGCGTGCGCATCATCAACTGCGCGCGCGGCGGACTGATCGACGAGGCGGCGCTCAAGGAAGCGCTCGATTCGGGCCATGTCGCTGGTGCCGCGCTCGATGTGTTCGCCACCGAACCGGCGCACGAACATCCGCTGTTCAACACGCCGAACTTCGTCGCGACCCCGCATCTGGGCGCATCGACCAGCGAGGCGCAGGTCAATGTCGCGATCCAGGTCGCCGAACAGATGGCCGACTATCTGGTCAAGGGCGGCGTCACCAACGCGCTCAACATGCCCAGCCTGTCGGCGGAACAGGCCCCCAAACTGCGCCCCTATATGGCGCTGGCGACCAATCTGGGCCGCCTCGTTGGCCAGCTCGAAAGCGACCGCGTGAAGAGCATCGCGATCGAGGTCGAGGGCGCAGCCGCCGAGCTCGACATGAAGCCGATCACCGCTGCGGTTCTGGCAGGGTTCATGAGCGCATTCAGCGATGCGGTGAACATGGTCAACGCGCCGTTCCTTGCCAAGGATCGCGGGCTCGACGTGCGCGAAGTACGGCATGACCGCGAGGGCGACTATCACACGCTGGTGCGCGTCTCGGTCGCGACGGCAGACGGCGAGCGCTCGGTCGCGGGCACGCTGTTCGGCAATGCCACGCCGCGTCTGGTCGAGATCTACGGCATCAAGATCGAGGCCGATCTCGACGGCCATATGCTCTATATCGTCAACCGCGACGAGCCTGGGTTCATCGGCCGTCTCGGATCAACGCTGGGCGAGGCGAATGTCAACATCGCCACCTTCCACCTGGGCCGCCGCGAAGCGCGTGCGGGCGGCGAGGCGGTGCTGCTGCTGTCGGTCGATGGCGCGGTGGCAGAGCCGGTTCTGTGGAAGCTGTGCCAGATTGCCGGCGTGAAGACCGTGAAGAGCCTCAAGTTCGATTGATGTTGCTCTTGTTCAAGCCCTGTCGTCGGCCGATGGGCGACGGGGCTTGAGCCTTGCGGCTTCACCAGGGCTTGTCGCGGCGCGGCATCGAGATGGTGGGCCGATAGGTGGTCTTGACCGGCTTGAAGCGGGTGAAGACGTGGTGCTCCAGCGGCTTGTTGACTTCGCTGTCCCACTTGCCGTTGTTGAACGAGAGGTTCTCGACCTCCTTGGTGTCGATCTGCAGATCGGTGGTCAGGCGTGCGCCGAACTGGCCGTTGCGCACCCAGCGGATTTCCGCCTCGAACCGGCCCAGGCCGGGGCGATCGATTTCCACGACGTCGCCCGGTTGCAGCACGGCGGCACAGCGTCCGCCGATACCGCCGCTCGATATGTCGCGGATGACGCCGTCAACGCTGCCGAACCGCCGATGAAAGACGGTGACCTTCATCAGGCGATGGACGCGCGGCTCGCGGACCGGCATGTGCGCGTCACTCTCCCGAACTGGCAAGCTCGGCGTTTCGATAAGACCTTTTCGTCCAAATGACATAGCGGCTGCGTCCTTTGGGCAACAGCGCTATCCAAAAAGCCTTAAATCGAGGTAAAATCAGATTGGCGTGAATTTCCGATGCGCCGATCAGGCCAGATCGAAACGATCGAGATATTCGTCGAACTTCGATTCGCCGAGCGCCGTGAGCGTCACACGCGTCCTGCGGCGATCGGAACGATCCGCCACCATATTGGCATAGCCCTTCTCGCGAAGCTGGTGGATCAGCCGCAATGCCGTGCTTTCGGGCGCATCGCTCATCAGGCACAGGTCGCTCATCGACAATTGATTGCCGTTGCGCTTTGCCGCCAGCAACGCGATCAGCATGTCCCAGAGGGGGTTGCGCAGCTTGAGTTCGGGGAAACAGTTGCTGCGCAACCGTGCCGCCTGCTGTTCGCGCATGATCAGGCGGGTGCGGCGGTCGCCCTCGGTGGCTGTCTGACGCGCTGTATCGCCAACGGTCCCGTCGGTCCGGACAGGCCGATGCCATGCGGTGGTCGGGCGGGGGCTGGTCTCTCTGGCTAACGATTTCACGTGCATGTCCCTGTTGCTGTTCGCGCGCCCGGCGGCCTGGTTCTCGTCCTGCCTTGGCGATCCATGTGATCGAAGGTGACGGCGGCCTTGTTGCGAGAGTTCTTGCAGCATCTTCAATTGCTTACCACCCCGGTTTTTGGGGGATGGCACCAAATTCGGTGTAATTTATTGTTCCGGAATGGATGGATTCGAACGTTCGGCAGCATGATTGCTTCGCTACAGTCGCCTCCCGACTATCCGCTATCCGGCAGAATTGCGCCGTATTTGCGGAAATTTGCTTCTGCCCCAAAACTGAATTTGCGCTTGCCGGACCCCGCTCCCAGCGCCCAAAAGGCACTCGATTTCAGCTCCAGCAGAACCGGACCTTGCGCGATGACGATCCCCTTCCAGCTTCCCATGCGGTCCTGGCTGTTCGCACCCGGCGACAGCGAGAAGAAAATGGCCAAGGCGGCCGACAGCGCTGCCGATATCGCGCTGTTCGATCTCGAAGACGCCGTCGCTACCGAGAACAAGCCGGTGGCGCGCGACATGGTGGCTGCCATGGTGGCGAGCGGGCAGGACGGTCGTGCACGGCTCTGGGTTCGGGTCAATCCGCTCGACGGGCCGTGGACGCTGCAGGACCTTGCAGCGATCATGCCTGCACGGCCCGGCGGCATCATGCTGCCCAAGGCGCGTGGGCGGCGCGATGTCGAGCTGCTCGACCATTATCTTTCCGCGCTCGAGGTGGCGAACGGCATCGAACAGGGCTCGACCCCGGTCATCGCGCTGGTCACCGAAACGGCCGAGGCGATGTTCACGACCGGCGACTACCGGGGTGCACCCAGGCTCGTGGCGATGAGCTGGGGGGCCGAGGATTTGGCCGATTCGATTGGAGCGGCGAGCAACCGTAATGCGGACGGCAGCTATGGCTTCACCTACGAACTCGCGCGCAGCCTGTGCCTGCTCGGCGCAGCGAGCGCTGGGGTTGCCGCGATCGAGACGATCCAGGGCGATTTCCGCGATCTGGATGGTCTGAAGGCACGCGCCGAAAAGGTGCGGCGCGACGGCTTTTCGGGCATGCTCGCGATCCATCCGGCGCAGGTCGATGTCATCAATGCCGCCTTCACCCCGGGCGAGGAGGAACTGACCGAAGCGCAGGCGATCGTCGACCTGTTCGCAGCCAATCCGGGAGCGGGGACCATCGGCTACAAGGGTGGGATGCTCGATCGCCCGCATCTTTCACGCGCGCTGCAGCTGCTGGCGCGCGCGGGCCGGGGCTGAATGACACCCGCGCAAATTCTGCGACCGCCTCCCCTTGCGTTGCAAAGATGCAACACTATCTCCGTTCCGCAAGGGCTAGATAGGGTGGAGAAACTCCCATGAACCTCGAGAAATTTACCGACCGCGCCAAGGGCTTTCTGCAATCGGCGCAGACCGTTGCCATCCGCATGAGCCATCAGCGGATCAGCCCGGAACATATCCTCAAGGCATTGCTCGAAGACAGCGAAGGCATGGCCGCCGGGCTGATCGCGCGCGCAGGGGGGCAGGCCCCGGTCGCGGTGCAGGAGGTCGATGCCCTGCTCGCCAAGGTGCCCGCCGTCTCGGGCGGCGGCGCGCAACAGACGCCTGGGTTGGACAATGACGCGGTGCGCCTGCTCGACAACGCCGAACAGGTCGCCAGCAAGGCGGGCGACAGCTTCGTCACCGTCGAGCGGCTGCTGCTCGCCATCGCGCTCGCCAAGGGCACGAAGGCGGGCGACGCGC
>CAXRCQ010000307.1:0-9737 GCA_964228845.1 Blastomonas sp. | reverse complement strand
TGCCGAGGCAGCGCTGACGCTGCAGGACCGGGTGATCGAAACCAAGCAGGCAAGGCACCTTGTCCGGCATGACCCCGCGGGGGTCTGCGCAATCATCACGCCCTGGAACTCGCCCCTGATGCTCAGCACGTGGAAAGCGGGTCCGGCCTTGGCGGCGGGCAATACGGTGGTGATAAAGCCGCCTGAATGGGCACCGCTAAGCTGTTCGGTCCTTGCCGATGCAGCACATGCGGCCGGATTGCCGCCCGGGGTCTTCAACGTTGTCCAGGGTACCGGCAGCATCACCGGGGCGGCGCTGGTCAGCCATCCCAAGCTGTCGCGCATATCCTTTACCGGTTCCGTGCCGACGGCCAAGACCGTTGCTGCGGCGGCGTCGCAGAATCTGGTGCCATGCAGCCTGGAACTGGGCGGCAAATCCCCGTTCATCGTGCTGGAGGACGCGGATCTGGACGCGGCGGCGGCCACCGGTGCGCTGATGTACCGTAATGCAACCCAGGTCTGCCTCGCCGGGACCCGCTTTCTGGTCCACGCAAACGTTCGCGAGGCCTTCGTCGAGCGGATGCGCGCTATAGTGAGCAAACTTGCGATCGGCGATCCGCGAGACCCGGCAACCGAAGTCGGGCCCATCATTCATCCCCGTCAGATCGAGAAGGTCGCCGGTTATGTCGAGCGAGCCAAGGCGCAGGGAGCCACCGTTCTTTGGGGCGGAGATTATCACGAATTTGGCGACCTCTACTACCAGCCCACGATGCTGACCGACGTGAGCCCGGAAGCGGAAATCGTGCAGGAAGAGGTTTTCGGCCCCGTGCTCGTGCTGCAGACCTTTGACGACGATGCCGAGGCCATCCGACTGGCAAACGATACTGTCTATGGCCTTGGGGGTGTCTGCTATGGCGAGGAAGCCCATGCCACCCGCGTGGCCGAGGCCGTCCGTACCGGCTTCATCTGGGTCAATTCCTTCGGGATCCGCGATCTCGAGGCACCTTTTGGTGGGCGCGGCCAATCAGGCATTGGTCGCGAAGGCGGCGAGTGGAGCTTCGATTTTTTCAGCGACGTCAAGGATGTCGTCATTCCAAAGCAGCCGTTCACGGCCAGCTTCAGCCATCGATAGAACGGAGCGGAACATGGGGGAAATAGTCGGCGCAGCGATCGTATCACACCATCCCGGTCTGATGCAGACACCCGATTTTCGGGTTAAGGTGGGTGACGGTGCCGATTCCGATCTTGTCGCCGGGT
The DNA here is from genome assembly GCA_964228845.1 of Blastomonas sp. Classification (GTDB taxonomy): domain Bacteria; phylum Pseudomonadota; class Alphaproteobacteria; order Sphingomonadales; family Sphingomonadaceae; genus Blastomonas. Next base: position 8,501 of record CAXRCQ010000307.1, on the reverse strand, counting down.
TTCAGCGACTGCGGGCCAGGATCGATGCTGTTCAGCCCGACACGGTCGTGATCTTCGACAGCCACTGGTTCACCACCGGTTATCACCTGTACGACGCCGGCGAGCACTATGCGGGCACCTATGTGTCCGACGAGATGCCATGGTATCTCTATGGCCAGGAATATGACTATCGCGGCGCCCCCGATCTTGCGCGTCTCTGCCAGACCGTAGCCGAAGAGCGCGGTGTCATGGGACTGGCAACCGACGCACCCCTGCTGCCGCGCCATTATGCGACCGTCAATGTCGTCAACGCGCTCAAGATCCATGAGCGGGTTCTGACGGTTGGCACCTGCCAGAACTGCAAGAGCGAGCATTTTCTCGAATCGGGCGAGGTCATCGGCGAAGCCATCCGGCGCAGCGGGAACCGCGTGGTGCTGCTGGCCAGCGGCGCGCTCAGCCACAAGTTCAACGGCATCAACTGGCAGCAGAAGCATCCGCGCATCTACCACCCGGACAATGTTTCCAGCGCCGAAAACGTCGCGAGCGATCGGGAAGCGATGGAACTGTTCGCTGATGGCCGTCACGATGTGATCATCGAGCGCTTCCCCAGCATCTATCGCAAGATTCCGTGGGAGGGCCTGGGCGGCCATTATCTGCAGATGGTGGGTGCGCTGGGCGGCGAGGCCTGTCGTTGGCGCGGCGAGGCGCTTTCCGAATATGAGAACGCCCGCGGCACCGGAAATGTTCACATGTGGTTTGATCCCGACAATGTCGCAGAGGAGGCGGCCTGATGAGTGTTCTTGATGGCCCGCGGGTCGAGCGTCGCCGCGTCGTTCTTTCGGGCAGTGCCTATTGGGGCACGATGCAGGACGATGGCCTGTTGCGGCTGGACGATGGGCGAACCGTCGATCCTGCGGGGCTGGTCCACCTGCCGCCTTGCGCCACACCGCCCTCCAAGATCATTGCCGTGCACCTCAGCTATGCGTCGCGGGGCATCGAGACGCGCAACAATCCGAAGCCAACCGAGACGCCTACCTATTTTACCAAGCCGTTCACCAGCCTCAACGGCCATGGCGGTGAACTGGTGAAGCCCGATGGCATACGCTATCTCAATTACGAGGGCGAATTTGCCACCATCATCGGTCGAACCGCGCGCAATATCCTGCCCGAAGAGGCTTGGGACTATATCGCGGGCTTTGCGCCTGCGCTGGACATGGGCGCGCAGGATTTCCGTGATACCGATCAGGGGTCGATGTTGCGCGTGAAGGGCATGGACGGGTTCTGCCCGATCGGCCCCGGCATCGTGTCCGGAGTCGATCCGCGCAAGGAAACGCTTCGCACCTATCGCAACGGAAGGCTGGTGCAGGAAGCGCATATCGGCGACGAGATGGTCTGGGGTCCGGATTACATGATTGCCGATATCGCGCGGTACATCACCCTGCTTCCGGGCGACATCATTCTGACCGGAACGCCCGCCCATTCGCGTTCACTCGACCCGGGCGACACGATCGAGGTCGAAATCACCAATCTCGGCCGTCTGGCAAGCCATGTGGTGGCAGGGCCACGTCCGCGAGCCGACAATATCGGGCACCCGCCGATGGACACGGCCGAGGTGCGGCGCGTCGCGCTGGGTTTTGATGGCCGTGTTCGTCCCGATCTGCTGGAAAATTATCGTGCGGCAGGCGAGGAAACAGCGTCGTGATCGGCCAGTCAGTCGGGCTGCTCGCCTTGGCGCTGACGGCGACTTCGCCGCTATCCGAGGCAGACACGCACCGCCAGTTGGCGCGCGAACTTGCGATGCGCAGCGGCTTTTCAGCCACCTATGAGCTGCAATGCCGAAAGGAAGGCGGCTTGCCTGCGGCATTGTTTACCCCGGGCGCGCCGCCAGCGACCAAGCTGTTCGATAACTTTTTCTATGTTGGGCTGAACGGTGTGGGAGCCTATGTCGTCCGCACCACCGAAGGCTTGATCCTGATTGATGCGCTCAACAGCGCCGCGGATGCTCAGTCGACCATCGTGCCCGGAATGGAATCGCTCGGCCTCAACCCCGGCGATCTCAAGTACATCCTGATCTCGCATGGCCATGGCGATCATTATGGCGGTGCCGCCTGGCTCGCAAAGACCTATGGCGCAAGGGTGATGGCCAGCGAAGTTGACTGGGCCTTGATGGCCAGAAGCGGGGGGGAAGCCCGCGGTCGTTTTGATCCTCCGCCCGTGCGCGATCTGGTCGCGCGCGACGGTCAGGCGCTGAAGCTGGGGAACACCACGATCATGATGACCCTGACGCCCGGTCATACGCCGGGAACCCTGTCATTTCTGATACCGGTCACCCATAACGGTGTTCCCCATATGCTGGGCATGCTCGGCGGAACGGGCATTCCCTCGGAGGCTGGTGCCCGAGCCGACTATATCCGGTCGCTCGAAAAATTTGCTGCCATAGCGGCAAATGCAGGTGCCGATGTCGAACTGAGCAATCACCCCTTTGTCGATGACACCATTGCTCGGATCGCGCAATTGCGTGCCGATCCGGATGGCAGCAATCCCTTTGTCATCGGCAGGGAGCGCTATGCCGATTACAGCGCAATCCAGATGCATTGCGCGCGCGCACGCGACCTAGAACCGGCGTCCGCGCCAGCGCGATGAACCTGGCAGAGCTTGATGCCGCATTCGAAGGGCGGCTGCTGACCGATGCTGCGGACATGGCGCCGTTCCTGGTCGACTGGCGCAAGCTTTGGCATGGTCAGGCCCTTGCGGTAGCGCAGCCGGACACGCCCGAAGCAGTCGCCGCTGTCGTGCGCTGGTGCGCGCAGACCGGGACTCCGATCGTTCCGCCAGGCGGCAATACCGGGATGTCAGGGGGCGCCACGCCGGACGCGACTGGTCGTTCGATCGTCTTGTCGCTGGCGCGGCTCAGCCGGGTACGCGACATCGATCCGGTGAACGACACAGTGACGGTTGATGCCGGTTGCCTGCTGGCACAGGTTCAGGCAGCCGCAGCCAAGGCCAACCGCCTTTTTCCGCTCAGCCTGGCCGCAGAAGGCAGCTGCACGATCGGCGGCAATCTGGCAACGAATGCCGGCGGCACCGGTGTGCTGCGCTATGGCAATGCCCGCGACCTTTGCCTCGGCCTGGAAGTCGTGACGGCGCAGGGCGAGATCTGGGACGGGCTGACCGCCTTGCGCAAGAACAACAGCGGCTACGATCTGCGAGACCTGTTCATCGGATCGGAAGGGACGCTCGGCATCATCACCGGGGCCGTGCTCAAGCTGTTTCCGCGCCCGGCTGCCCGGGTTGCGGCCTTTGTCGGGGTGAAGAGCGTCGCAGATGCGCTCGCGATCTTCGAGATCGCGCGGACAGCTGCGCATGATTCACTGACGGCATTCGAGCTTCTGTCGCATACCTGTCTCGATCTCGTCGTCCGGCACATCCCGGGTGCGCGGTCTCCGCTGGACGCTCCAGCCAGCTGGTATGTGCTGATCGAGCTCAGCGGCCCCTCAAGCGAGGAAGCCTTGCGCGAGGCGCTGGAGAGCCTGTTGATGGCGGCTTTCGAAAGCGATCGCGCCGTGGACGCGGCTGTGGCTCAGTCGCTTGCCCAGTCCCAAGACTTCTGGAGCCTCAGGGAAAATATCGCAGAGGCGCAAGGGGCCGAAGGCAAGACGATCAAGCATGACATCGCGGTGCCGATTTCGGCCATCGCCGATTTTCTCAGTGCGTGCGATGCCGCCGTTTCTGCCCGCTGGCCAGACCTGCGGTTCGTGACATTCGGGCATCTGGGCGATGGCAACATCCACTATAATTTCTCGCCGCCGGAAAATGGCGATCAGGCGCAGTTCATGATGCAGCAGGAAGACATCAATCAGTTGGTCCACGACCTCGTCATCGCGCATGGCGGAACGATTTCGGCCGAACATGGCCTCGGCATGCTGCGCCATCTGGAGGCCGATCGCTACCGTTCGGACGTCGAAAGGCGCTTGCAGCAAGCCATAAAGAGTGCGCTCGATCCGGCAGGATTGCTCAATCCCGGAAAGCTGCTGGCATGACCGACCATCACAACCTCATCGGAGGTGCCTGGATTGCCGGGGAGCCTGTGGAAAACCGGAATCCATCCGATACCGGCGATGTCATCGGGCTGTATCATCATGCCAGCCCTGACGATGTAGCTCATGCGATTGCCGCTGCACGCGACGCGTTTCCGGCATGGGCCTGTTCAAGCGTACAAACCCGGCTGGAACTGCTCGACAGGATCGGGGCAGAGATACTCGCGCGCCGCGACGAACTGGCCGACCTGCTGGCGCGAGAAGAGGGCAAGACCCTGCGAGAGGCGCTTGGCGAGGTAACGCGCGCGGGCAACATCTTCCGCTTTTTCGCGGGCGAGTGCGTGCGGTCGGGGGGCGAGTTGCTGCCCTCGGTGCGGCCCGACGCGGAAGTCATGGTCAGTCGCGAGCCGGTCGGCGTGGTTTCCATCATAGCTCCATGGAATTTCCCGATCGCCATCCCCGCATGGAAGATCGCCCCCGCCCTGGCTTTTGGCAATTGCGTCATATTCAAGCCCGCAGAACTGACCCCTGGTTCGGCATGGGCCTTGACTGAAATCATCCATCGCGCGGGCATTCCCGCGGGCGTGTTCAATCTGGTAATGGGCCGCGGCTCGGTCCTTGGGGACAGTCTGTTGCAGGGCGTGGATGCTGTCAGCTTCACCGGTTCGACGGGGGTTGGCCATCGGATCCGACGAGATGCGACCGAAAACGGCCTGAAGGTTCAGCTCGAGATGGGAGGAAAGAACGGTCTGGTCGTTCTTGATGATGCCGATCTCGACAATGCGGTGCAATGCGCTCTGGATGGCGCGTTCTTCGCTACGGGGCAGCGCTGCACTGCATCATCCCGCCTCATCGTGGAGGACAAGGTCCACGATCGCTTCGTCGCGGCGCTCAGATCGGCAATGCAACGGCAGACCGTAGGGGATGCGCGCGATCCCGCCACCACGATCGGGCCAGTCGTGGACGAACGGCAACTCGCCACCGATACCGGATATATCGATATCGCGCTTTCCGAAGGCGCTCGGCTCGCCGAAGGCGGCCAAAGGATTCATGCTGGGGCCAACGGCCATTTTCTGCAGCCGACGCTGTTTACCGATACGACGCCCGCCATGCGCATCAACCGCGAGGAGGTGTTCGGTCCTGTCGCGTCGGTCATTCGCGTGTCCGGCTATGACGAGGCGCTCAGCGTGCTGAACGATAGCGATTTCGGCCTGTGCGCGGGGATCTGCACGGGCTCGCTTGCCAAGGCAACGCATTTCCGCCGCGCAGCCCAGGTCGGCATGGTGATGGTCAACCTGCCCACCGCCGGGGTCGATTATCACGTACCGTTCGGCGGGCGCAAAGCATCAAGCCATGGTCCGCGCGAGCAGGGGCGTTACGCCGCCGACTTCTACACCACCATCAAGACAGCCTATGTTGCCGCAGGAAAGCCACAATGAACCTCACACTTGATGCCAAGACCGTAGAGATGATCGCCGAGCGGCTCGACCTCGCCGAGCAGAATCGGGCTGCCATCGGACTGCTGTCGCTCGAATTTCCCATGATGACGATAGACGATGGCTATGCCATCCAGCAGGCCTGGGTCGCACGCAAGATCGCGAGGGACAATCCCGCGATCGGGCACAAGATCGGCCTGACGAGCCGCGCCATGCAACGTGCGGCCAATATCAGCGAGCCGGATTATGGTGTCCTGCTCAAGGACATGCTCTTTCATTCGGGTGCGACGATCCCGTGGGAGCGATTGATCACCCCGCGCGTCGAGACCGAGCTCGCCTTCATCCTGAAGGAAGACCTGAGCGGGCCGGATTGCACGATCTTCGACGTGCTCCGCGCCACCGACTATGTCGTACCGGCCCTCGAGATCATCGACGCGCGCATCATGCGCAGCGATCCCGAGACGGGCACCACCCGCAAGGTATTTGACACGATTTCGGACAATGCCGCCAACGCTGCGATCGTGCTGGGCGGACGCCCTGTCAGACCCGACGCCGTCGACTTGCGCTGGATATCCGCGCTCGTCTACCGCAATGGCGGCATCGAAGAATCCGGCGTGGCCGCAGCCGTGCTCGATCATCCCGCCAACGGCGTGGTCTGGCTGGCAAACAAGCTCGCCACGCGTGGCGTGTCGCTCAAGGCTAGCCAGATCGTGCTGGGTGGTTCGTTCACCGCACCGATCGAAGCCCGCAATGGCGATGGCTTCCATGTCGATTACGGCGCCCTGGGTTCAATCTCGGTGCAGTTCGGATGAGCGCGCTGACCAACCCGTTCAAGCGCGCGATTGCGGCCGGCGAGCTGCAGATCGGTCTGTGGCAGGCGCTCGCCAATGGCTATACTGCCGAGCTTTGCGCGACGGCCGGGTTCGACTGGCTGCTGTTCGATTGCGAGCATGCTCCCAATGATGTGCCGGTCCTGCTCGCCCAGCTTCAGGCGATCGCGCCGTATCGCTCGCATCCAGTCGCGCGACTGCCGAATCACGATCCATCGCTGATCAAGCGATATCTCGATATCGGCGTGCAGACCCTGCTCGTTCCCTATGTCGAGAGCGCGGCCCAGGCCGAGGCTCTGGTTCGGGCAACGCGATATCCGCCTGCGGGCATTCGCGGTGTAGCAGGCGGGCTGGTCCGTGCATCGCGATGGGGGGCGATCCCGGACTATCTTGCGCATGCCGACGATGAAATTTGCCTGATTGTCCAGATCGAGAGCCTGCCTGGTCTGGAAGCTGCATCGGACATCGTCGCCGTGGACGGCATTGACGGCGTGTTCATCGGCCCAGCCGACCTCAGTGCATCGATGGGCTTTCGCGGTCAGCCGGGGCACCCCGATGTTTCGGCGGCGGTGCACAGGCTGATTGAAACCGTCCGATCGGCAGGAAAGGCCGCTGGCACCTTGACCCTGGATGAGGCATTGGCACAGCGCTGGATCGATGCAGGTTGCTCGTTCGTGGCAGTGGGGACAGATGTCGCGCTGCTGCGCGGTGCGGCGATGTCGCTGGCGGGCCGCTTTGGCCGGGACGGCAGCGGCATGACAGGATATTGATATGCGGATTGGTGTGGTCGGTGCCGGTGCGATCGGGGGATGGCTGGGCATCAGGCTGGCCGCCGCCGGACATCAGGTGAATGTTCTTGCGCGCGGCGCGACGCTTGCCGCCTTGCAGGACAATCGCTGGCGCTTGAGGGGTCAGCAGACCGATGTCGAGGCACAGGTCACGGCGAGCGACGATCCTGATGCCCTGGGCGTGCACGACCTGGTCATTCTTGCAGTCAAGGGGCCGGCGATCGAACAGGTCGCCCCTGCGGCAGCGCAGATGTGCGGCGCGAATGGACTATTGCTGCCCGCCATCAATGGCGTGCCGTGGTGGTTCACGACGGTGCTGGCCAGGCCGCTGGCGGATCAGCCGCTTGCGAGCATCGATCCTGATGGCAGAATCGCCGCGCTGTTGCCGACCAGGCAGATCATCGGATCGGTCGCCCATGTTTCTGCGTTGGTCGAGGCACCCGGCGTGGTCCGCCAGGTTGGTGGCAATGGCCTGATCGTCGGCGAGCCCGGCGGGGGACATAGCGAGCGGACAGAGCTGCTGGCCAGCACGCTGGCGGCGGCAGGAATCGATGTCACCGTCTCCACGAACATCCGCAACGATATCTGGTACAAGCTCTGGGGCAATATGACGATCAATCCGATCGCTGCCTTGACGGGGGCAACCGCGGATCGGATCCTCGATGAACCGCTGGCCGAGACCTTTATTTGCCAAGTGATGGAAGAGGCTCGGCGCATAGGCGAAGGGATCGGGTGTTCGATTGTCGAAGATGCAAAGGCGCGCAATGCCGTGACCAGAAAACTGGGAGCGTTCCGGCCGTCGATGCTGCAGGACTCGCTTGCTGGCCGACCCATGGAAATCGCTGCGCTGCTTGAGGCACCGCGAGAGATCGCGCAGCGGCTGGGCCTTGCCACACCCGCGCTGGACTGCTTGCTCGGACTGGCGCGATTGATGGCGGCACGATAGCCATAGAGCGGCTATTCCACCTTTTCATGGCGTAAATCTCGCCGCCGCCGCCACGCCTAGACGGCAGGGAAGCGAGTGCGTCGGCGCATCACGCGGCGCGGAGTTGATCGCGATCGGCCATGAGGTGCGCCTCAGTCGAGCTTTCTGTCCTGCTCGGGTGTGTCGCAAGCGGCTGCTGTACGGGTACCAACAGGTATAGCGGGAGCAAAGCTTTTCTTCCCGCCGCGCAGCCATTGGGGTGCAGAAGGCACGAGGGGGATCTGCCTGTGCCTTGATCCGGCAGAATGGAAGCTGGCGAACGGGCGAGGCCCTAGCGCCATCGCGGCCCGGCGACCGCAAGGCCGCGCGCCTCGAGCTGGTCGAGCACGCCTTGCCGCTCAGCCAGCACATTGAGCGGTACGACCGCCAGCGTGACGCCTTCCAATCCGGAGGCTTCCGCGATCATTCTGGTCCACTGGTCCCGAATCTCTCCGCCCAGGTCCTCG
>CAXRCQ010000306.1:0-8386 GCA_964228845.1 Blastomonas sp. | reverse complement strand
AATATCCTGCTGGTGGGAAGCGGTGGACGCGAACATGCCCTGTGCTGGAAACTGGCGCAATCCCCGCAGGTCGAAAGCATCTTCGCCGCACCCGGAAATCCGGGGATAGCCGAACATGCAACATGCGTCTCGCTCGATGTGACCGATCATGCAGCGGTTGCGGCATTCTGTGCCGAACAGGCCATCGCCCTGGTGGTGATCGGCCCCGAAGCGCCACTGGTCGATGGCCTGGCCGACAGCCTGCGCACCGCCGGAGTGCCGGTGTTCGGCCCTTCGGCGAAAGCGGCGCAGCTCGAGGGGTCCAAAGGGTTCACCAAGGCTTTGTGCGATCGCGCGGGCATCCCGACCGCACGCTATGTCCGCGCCAGCCACCGCGCCGAGGCGCAGGCCGCACTCGCCGGGTTCGACCTGCCCGTCGTCATCAAGGCGGACGGGCTTGCCGCCGGCAAGGGCGTGATCATCGCCGAGACCGCCGAGGAGGCCGAGGACGCGATCGGCCATATGTTCGCCGGGGCGTTCGGCGAGGCCGGGGCCGAGGTGGTCATCGAGGAATTCATGACCGGCGAGGAAGCGAGCTTCTTCGCGATCACCGACGGCAGCGCGATCGTCGCCTTCGGCTCAGCACAGGACCATAAACGGGTGGGCGAAGGCGATACCGGCCCGAACACGGGCGGCATGGGCGCTTACAGCCCCGCGCCGGTGCTGACGGCAGAGCTGGAAGCGCAGGTGATGGAGCGGATCATCGCGCCCACCGTCGCCACGCTCGCGGCCGAGGGCATGCCCTATTCGGGCGTGCTGTTCGCAGGCCTGATGCTCACCGGCGAAGGCCCCAAGCTGATCGAATATAACTGCCGCTTCGGCGATCCCGAATGCCAGGTGCTGATGACGCGGCTGCAGAGCGATCTCGCCGAGCTGCTGCTCGCGACCGCCAAGGGCGAGCTGGCGAGCTGCCCCCCTCCCCGGCTGTCGGACGATTATGCGCTGACCGTCGTCATGGCCGCCAACGGCTATCCCGGCACCCCGGAAAAGGGCGGCGCGATTTCGCTGGGCGACGTCGGCAGCGCCAAGGTATTCCACGCGGGCACCGCGCTCAAGGACGGTGCGCTCGTCGCCAATGGCGGCCGCGTGCTCAACGTCACCGCGACGGGCAGCAGCGTCACCGAAGCCCAGCGTGCGGCCTATGCCGCCGTCGATGCGATCGCCTTCCCCGCCGGCTTCTGCCGCCGCGACATCGGCTGGCGCGAAGTGGCGCGCGAGCGGGACTAAAGCGCCGCCAGCACCGCGTCGCCGATCGCGACGGTGCCCATGTTGCCACCCAGATCAGCCCCCAGCGCGCCCGCGTTGAGGGCGCTCGCCACTGCCGCCTCGATCCGCGCGGCTTCGGCTTCGAGGCCGAAGCTGTGGCGCAGCATCATCGCGGCGGAGAGGATCATCGCGACCGGATTGGCGAGCCCCTTGCCCGCGATGTCGGGCGCGCTGCCGTGGATCGGCTCGTATGCCCCCTTGGTACCGAACGCGGTCTGCTCCGCGCCCAAGGAGGCCGAGGCGAGCAGGCCGATCGAGCCGACGCACATGCTCGCCTGATCGGAGAGAATGTCGCCAAACAGGTTGCCGGTGACGATGGTGTCGAACTTGCCCGGCGCGCGGACGAGCTGCATCGCGGCATTGTCGACATACATGTGCTCGAGCGTGACATCGGGATAGTCCGCCGCCACCTCGATCATCACGTCGCGCCAGAGTTGCGAGGTTTCGAGCACATTGGCCTTGTCCACCGAGCATAGCCGACCCGAGCGTCCCTTGGCGGTGCGGAAGGCGACATGCGCGATGCGGCGGACCTCGCTCTCGCTGTACGACATGATGTCATAGCCCTCGCGCTGGCCGTCACTGGTGGTGCGCATGCCCTTTTCGCCGAAATAGACATCGCCATTGAGTTCGCGCACGATCATCAGGTCGATCGCACCCGCCACCTCGGGCCGCAGCGAGCTGTGCGCTTCCAGCCCCGGAAATACCTTGGCCGGACGCAGGTTGGCGAACAGCCCCAGTTCCTTGCGCATGCCCAGCACCGCCTGTTCGGGGCGCAGATGCCGCTCCAGCCCGTCGCACGCCGGATCGCCCACCGCGCCGAACAGGATCGCGTCGCATTCGCGCATCAGCGCCAGTGTCACGGGCGGCAGCGGATGGCCATGCACGCGCCAGGCGGCAGCGCCCACCAGCCCGTCGTGCAATTCCACCCCCGGCAGATCGAGCGCGCGCAGCACGCGCACCGCCTCGGCCATGATTTCAGGGCCGATGCCGTCACCGGGGAGAATGGCAATTTTCATGGGGTCATCCTGTCTGTTGTGGAGGCGCGCATAGCGTCAGCGCGCGCATTTCCGCAACATTGTTTTGCAAAAGCGCCGGGTCAGCCCGCCATCCGCTGCACCCGGTCGATCAGCATCGCGCGCGCGGCGAGCGCATCGGCGCGGCGATCGGCGAAGAACTGGCGCTCGATGAAATGGCCGGTCAGCGCAAAGCCCTGCATCAGCTGCTCCCAATCCGGCTCGTCATTGCCGGTCATGAATGCGGGTAACACCAGCAGCTTTTCGGCATAGACCCCGGCGGCATGCACCGACACCGCACGCCCGGTGCGCGGGCTGACATAGGCGAGGTCCGCGCGCTCGCCGGTCACCGCGCAGCGCTCCAGATCGAGCCCGAAGCCCAGCTCGGCGAGCAGCAGCGCCTCGTACCGCACCATCGCGCGCAGCCACCAGCGCGCCGAGGGAGCGGCGCAGACCAGATCGAGCAAGGCCGCCAGCGCCGCGTAAAGCCGCGGAAACGGCTGATCCTCAGGCGCGACGGTGGCAGTGAGCAGGGTCACCCATTCGAACGCCGCCGCGGCGAGCGGCTCGCTGTAAAAGGGCGCGCGGCTCTCGGCGAGCTCGACCATCAGCCCGGCAAGCTGATCGTTCACCCGGCTGCGCAGTTCCGCCGTCACCAGGTTTGCAGGCATCAGCACCGGACGCAAGGCCGTCGACCGCCCTCCCCGCACATAGCCCGATTGCAGCCCATGATTGGGCGTGAACAACCGCACCACCGCCCCATGCTCCCCATGCCGCCGCACAGTGCAGATTATGGCAGGGGTGCGGATGACGGGCATGCCCTCACCTAATCCAGATCAGGAATCCGATCCAGCTTGTCGCCGACCCATACCTTGATGAGCGCTTTGACGGAAACGCCCCGCCTTTCAGCAGCCAGATCAAGTCGGCGCTTCATTGACCGGGGCAAATTGAGGACCACACGTGCCGTATCGAAATCTTTCGCCGCCATTGGCACCTCATTCCTGATTATCGAGGCAATCCTTTCACGCAAGCGAAAGTAGGCGATCAGCCCACAAGACTACAGGTCCGCCGGAACAGTTGGCTCGAAAATGGATGCAATGATCTAGACGAATTCCACGGCCGCACCTGACCTTGCCGAGGCCTCGGCAGCGCGCATCAAGACTGTCAGACAATAGGCTTCCACTCCGTATTGTTGCCAGAGCGGCCCTTCTAGCGCAGGACTACCCGCAAACTCCCAAAGCTGCTCGTCTTGCGTTGTCAGTCCTTCGGGAAGATCAATGAGCGACGCCAGCAAATGGCACTCTTCCCACAACATGGGTGCAGAGCCCACCATGTAACCGACACCCTCCCGTTGCGGCACGCTGTGATCGAAAATGACCTGCTCATGTCTCCGGGGCAGATAGAAACCCTCACAGTCGGAATGCAGAAGCAAATGAGCAAACGGCGGCACCGCCCTCGGCTTTACGAAACGCGAGAGCAGCCCGCGCTTCTCGGTCGTAGCGATATACGCATTATGCTGGGCATAAAGCTGGTCCAGAAGGGGCATCTGATCGATATCGGCATAAGGAACTGGGGGAGGCAATGCACCTTCAATCACCCAATGCGCTGCGAGCCGCCGAACGATGTGCAGACCGTTATAACCCCACATCTGCGCTTCGAATACATCGGCATCCGCGATTTCCAGAGGTTCGTGGTGCAGAGGCTGGCCTGCTTCAGCAAGAACTTCGTTCAGGGCCAGAAAAGGTTCAAAAATCGGCTGGAATTCTTCATCCGAAAGCTCCTGGCGGGATTGAGCGAGCCAGCCAACAACAACATCCAGTCCCATAACATCATACCCGACAGAGATTAAACGCGATAGTTACATCATCCCCGGAAGAAGTCATAGATGCTCTGCGCCATCGCCTTCGAGACGCCGGGGGCCTTTTGCAGGTCTTCCAGGCTGGCGCTGCGCACCGCGCGGGCGGTGCCGAAATGCATCAGCAGCGCGCGCTTGCGGGCGGGGCCGATGCCCGGCACATCGTCGAGCGGGCTGGTGGTCATCGCCTTCTTGCGCGTGCCGCGATGCGCGCCGAGGGCGAAGCGGTGCGCCTCGTCGCGCAGGCGTTGCAGGTAGAACAGCACCGGGCTGTTCACCGGCAGGGTGAATTCGCGGCCATCGGGCATAAAGAAGGTCTCGCGCCCGGCATTGCGCTCGGGCCCCTTGGCGACGCCGACCAGCGGCACATCGTCGATCCCGAGCGTGGCCAGCGCCTCCATCGCCGCGCCGAGTTGCCCCTTGCCGCCATCGACCAGCACCAGATCGGGCCAGTCGCCGCTGCTGCGATCGGGGTCCTCGTTCTGTGCGCGGGCGAAGCGGCGTTCGAACACCTCGCGCATCATCGCATAGTCGTCGCCCGGCACGGTCTCGGCGCGCTTGATATTGAACTTGCGATAGGCGGCCTTGCGAAAGCCCTCCGGCCCCGCGACCACCATCGCGCCCAGCGCATTGGTGCCCTGAATATGGCTGTTGTCATAGACCTCGATCCGGTCGGGCGGACCATCGAGCCCGAACAGCTCGGCCATTTCGGTGAGGTGCTTGGCGGTGCTGGCGCTTTCCGCGACGCGGCGCTGCAGCGCCTCGGTCGCGTTGCGCTGCGCCTGGTCGATCAGCCGCTTGCGTTCGCCGCGCTGGGGGACGAGCAGCTCGATCTTGCCGCTGCGGTTGGCGGACAAGGCCTCCAGCATCAGGTCGCATTCGAACGGCGCACGATCGGTCAGGATCAGCCTGGGCGCGGGCATGTCCTGATAGAACTGCATCAGGAAGCTGGTGAGGATTTCCGCCTCGTCGAGATCCTGGACATGCGCGGGGAAGAAGCTGCGATGGCCCCAGTTCTGCCCGGCGCGGATGAAGAACGCCTGGATGCAGACGGTGCCGCCCTGGCTCGCCATCGCGAACACGTCCGCATCGGCAATGCCCTGTGCATTGACTGCCTGGCTGCCCTGGATGAAGGTCAGCGCCTTCAGGCGGTCGCGATAGGCCGCCGCGCTCTCGAAATCGAGTGCCTCGGCCGCCGCCTCCATCTTCGCGCCCAGCTTCGCCTGCACCTCGGTCGACTTGCCGGTGAGGAAGGCGCGCGCGTCGGCGACCAGCGCGGCATAATCCTGCTTGCTGATCCGGTCGACACACGGCGCGGAACAGCGCTTGATCTGGTACAACAGGCACGGGCGCGAGCGGTTGGCGAAGAAGCTGTCCGAGCAGGAGCGCAGCAGGAACAGCTTCTGCAACGAATTGAGCGTGCTGGTCACCGATCCGGCGCTGGCAAATGGCCCGAAATACTGGCCCTTGTATTTCTGCGCGCCGCGATATTTGGACATGCGCGGAAAATCGTGATCCTCGCGCAGCAGAATATAGGGGAAGCTCTTGTCGTCGCGCAACAGCACGTTGTACGCGGGACGGTAGCGCTTGATCAGCTGCGCCTCGAGCAGCAGCGCCTCGGCCTCGCTGTTGGTCGTGACGATCATCATCGACCGGGTGAGCGAGACCATGCGCTGCAGCCGGCGCGGCAGCTTGTCGACCTGGGTGTAATTGGTGACTCGGTTCTTGAGCGCGCGCGCCTTGCCGACATAGAGCACGTCGCCGCGCGCATCGAGCATGCGGTAGACGCCGGGGCGCGGCGACAATGTTTTCAGCGTGTTGCGGATCGCGGCGATGCCGGTGTCGAGATCGGGCGCATCGGCGCCGCGCACGCTGTAGGTCGCCGCTTCCTCGAGAAAGCGGTCGGGTGCGCGCGGATTGCTGTCATTGGGATGAGCGGGACGACCAGCCATAGCCCCGCATGTGGCGTGGCGCGGTCGGGAGGTCAATGGGATAGCTTGCTCGCCATCACCCCCTTCTCCCTTGATGGGAGAAGAATACGGAGCGTTACCAGTCCTGAGCTTGTCGAAGGGCTGGTTACGCGCAGTTGGATGAGGGTGGAGCGGTGTTAGACATGGCTTGCGCCGCTGCCCCCTCTCCCAGCTTCGACTAGGCAGCAAGCTGCCAAGTCTTCGCAAACCTCTCCCTCAAGGGGAGAGGGATTAAATCGAGATCAATTCAGCCGGGTGCCCAGTTCGGCCACGGTGCGGTCGACCAGCGCCTGGTCGGCTTCTGCGCCATGGTTTTCGGCGATCAGCTTTGCAGCCGCGCCGGTCGCGGCCCTGGCGACCTTTTCGCGGATCTCGGCCACGGCGGCACGTTCGGCAGCGGCGATCTTGTCGGTCGCCATCTTCTGGCGGCGCGCGATGAGGTTTTCCGCATCGGTCCGCGCCTTGGCGAGCACGGCCTCGGCCTCGGCTTCGGCGCGGGCGTTCATGTCTGCGGCTTCCTTAGACGCTGCCGCCAGCTTCGCCTCGTACTCGGCGCGCAGCTTTTCCGCATCGGCGCGCAGGGCCTGCGCCTCGTCGAGCTCGGCCTTGATCCCGGCGATCTTGGCGTCGAGCGACGCTGCGACCGCAGCGGGCACCTTCTTCCACAGGATGATGCCGATCAGGATCAGCATCGCCGCAGAGACGAAGAAAGTGGCATTCAACAGGTGCACGCCGCCGACCGAGGGATCCGCGTGTTCGCCCGCCGCAGCGGCAAGAATGACCATATCAAGCATCGGCCAGCGCTCCCTTGACCGCACGGTTGACCTGCGGCTTGGTGATCTTTGCCGGGGTCAGCCGGGCGACGATATCCTGGGCAGCCTCGACAGCCACCGCCTCGATCTCGGTCAGAGCAGCGGCCTGCTGGGCCGCGATCGCTGCTTCAGCATCGGCCAGCTGGGTCGCGATGCCGTTGTCGGCAGCCCGCACCTTGGCTTCGGCTTCGCGAGCCCCCTTGGCCTTGGCTTCCGCAGTCACGGCAAGCGCCGCATCCCGCGCCTTGGCATGGGCAACGCGATATTCTTCCTCGATCTCGTCGGCGCGCGCGTGTGCGGCCTTGGCAGCGGCGATATCGCCGGCGATCTTCGCCTTGCGCTGATCGACCGTGCCCTGGATCTTGGGAAACATCGAACGCCCGATCACAAAGTAAATCAGCCCGAACGTGATCACCAGCCAGAAAAGCTGGGACCCGTAAGTGGTCATGATCTGGTCTATCTGGGGCATATCGAAGCTATCCGTGGATCAGAATCTACAGGTGTGGACGGGGTCGGCGCGATGACCGACCCCGGTCCGACACAAATCAGGCAACGAAGATCAGGATCATCGCCACGACGAACGCCAGCAGGCCGAGAAGTTCGGCAGCGGCGAAGCCGATGAACAGGCGGCCCTGCTGGCCGTCGGCAGCTGCCGGGTTGCGCAGAGCGCTTTCCAGGAACGAACCGAACACGTTACCCACGCCGATGGCGGCCATGCCGGCACCGATTGCAGCCAGGCCAGCACCGACCAGTTTTGCAGCTTCTGCGTCCATTGTAATACTCCTTAAGAAACTCGATTGGATGGAAAGATTTTAGCGAAAAGAGAAAGGCTCAGTGCAGGTTCACCGCGTCGTTGATGTACAGCGAGGTGAGCAGCGCGAAGACATAGGCCTGGACGACAGCGACCAGGATCTCGAGCGCGCTGATACCGACCATCAGCGTCAGGCTGGGCAGGCCGACGAGAAGACCATAGCCCATGCCCGCATTGGTGGAATTGATGACGAAGCCGGCCAGCACCTTGAGCAGGATGTGCCCCGCCGTCATGGCAACGAACAGTCGCAGACCGAGGCTGAAAGGGCGCACCAGGAACGACAGCAGCTCGACCACGAAGATGAAGGGGATCATCGGGAGCGGCGTGCCGTGCGGAACGAACAGCGAGAAGAAATGGAAGCCGTGGCGCGCAAAGCCAACGATCAGCACGATCGAGAAGCTGACAATGGCGAGGACGCCGGTGATCGTCAGATGGCTGGTCACGGTGAACGGATGCCCGCCGAACACGCCGATCGGGATCAGCCCCAGGAAGTTGGCGAACAGGATGAACATGACCAGCGAGAACACATAGGGCGCGTATTTGCGGCCTTCGGCACCGATATTGGCGGTGAGCATGTCGTCGATAAAGCCGGTAAAGCCCTCAACCATCAGCTGCCAGCG
>CAXRCQ010000305.1:0-3814 GCA_964228845.1 Blastomonas sp. | reverse complement strand
GCCGTCGTCGGATTTCAGCGACTGGTATTCCTGTTCAAGATACTGGGTCACCACCGCCGTCAGCTCGCCCAGGTCGACACCGCAGGCGGTCATGACCTGCGCTGCGTCCTCGTCGCCGATCAGCGCCAGGAGCAGGTGTTCGAGCGTCGCATATTCATGGCGACGTTCGCCCGCATCGCTCAGCGCGGCGTGGAGGGTCTTTTCGAGATTGGCAGCGAAACTTGGCATTCGGATCCTACTTTCGAGGGACTCGCAGAAGGGCGAGACAGGGTGAGCCTAGGGTATCAAGCTTGACGAAAGCTGACCGGACGGCAGCGTGGGAAAGCGATATGGGAAGCGGGCGGCGCAATTTCAGCCCCCCGCGCACGCCCTAGCCCTTTCGCCCGAACAGGGCGTCGGCCGCATCGCGGTGTGCGGCGGCTTTCAGGCGGTGTTTTTCGACGCGGGCGATTTCGTCCTCGAGCAGGCGGATCCGCTCTTCCAGTTCGTCGATCGAATAAGGGGACAGGTCCTCCGCGGCGAGCTTGCTCGCGGCGTCGCCCTTGGGGCGCGGACGGTCGTCGTCATCCATGCGGCCATGCTCTTCCTTTGGGCGGTTGCTGTCAACACGCCCAGGCGGTAATGCACCGCAGCGTGGCGCAGGGGCCACGATTTTGCGACGGGGGCGATACTTGGCCGACAATCCGCCGGAAACGATGACCGCGATGGGTTTCGATGCACCCGGTGGGCCGGAGGTTTTCCGCCCCGAAACGCTGCCCGTGCCGGTCCCCGGTCCGATGCAGGTCCTGATCAAGGTCGATCATGCCGGCGTGAACCGCCCCGACGTGATCCAGCGGCAAGGCTTCTACCCGCCGCCGCCTGGCGCTTCTCCCATTCCCGGGCTGGAGGTGTCGGGCACCGTCGTCGCCATCGGCGAAGGGGCCGCGCCCGAAATGCTCAACCGGCGCGTCTGCGCACTGGTGTCGGGCGGGGGCTACGCCGAATACTGCCTCGCCCATGCCGGCCACTGCCTCCATGTCCCGCACGGCATGGACATGGCCGCCGCGGCCGCCATTCCCGAAACGCTGTTCACCGTTTGGCACAATGTGTTCGAGCGCGGCTGGGCGCGCGATGGCGAGACCCTGCTGGTCCATGGCGGGACCAGCGGCATCGGCACCATGGCCATCCAGCTGGCCAAGGAATTCGGCCTCAGCGTCGTCACCACCGCCGGCAGCGAGGACAAGTGCGAGGCCGCCCGCCGGATCGGCGCGGACCTCGCGATCAATTACAAGACCCAGGATTTCGTCGAGAAGGTCAATGCCTTTACCGACGGCCGCGGAGCCGACGTGGTGCTGGACATGGTCTCGGGCGATTACGTGCAGCGCAATCTCGACTGCCTCGCGGTGGACGGGCGGCACGTGACCATCGCCGTGCTCGGCGGGCTCAAGGCGGAAATCAACATGGCCAAGCTGATGAGCAAGCGGCAGACCATGACCGGTTCGACGCTGCGCCCGCGTTCGGACGAGTTCAAGGCGCTGCTCGCCGACGAGATCTACAACCATGCCTGGCCGCTGTTCGAGGACGGGACCATCGCGCCGGTGATGGACGAGATTTTCCCGCTGGCAGAGGTTTCCGCTGCCCATGCACGGATGGAAGCGGGCGATCATGTCGGCAAGATCGTCCTCAAGGTCGGCAATGGCTGACTATACGCTCCACGAGGATCCGCGCAGCGGCAATTGCTACAAGATCAAGCTGACCGCCGCTCTGGTGGGCGTGCCGCTGGCCCTGCGCCAGTACGACATCATGGCAGGCGAGACGCGCACCGCCGCATTCCTCGAACAGGTCAATCCCAACGGGCGTATCCCGGTCCTGCAGGTGGACGATCGCTTCCTGCCCGAAAGCAATGCCGCCTGCTGGTACCTGGCCGAAGGCAGCGCGCTGGTGCCTGAGACACGGTTCGAGCGTGCCGACATGCTGCGCTGGATGTTCTTCGAACAGTACAGCCACGAACCCAATATCGCGACCTTGCGCTTCTGGCTGCATTTCGTGGGCGAGGACAAGCTGACCGAGCAGCAGGATGCGCAATCATGGCCAAGCGTATCGCCGGTTGTGAGGCGCTGGCGCTGATGGATGCGCATCTTGCCACGCGCGACTGGTTCGTGGGCGACAGCGTCACACTCGCCGACATTGCGCTTTATGCCTATACCCATGTCGCGGGCGATGGCGGATTCAAGCTGGACGAATATCCGGCGATCCGCGCATGGCTGGCACGAGTAGAGGCCCTGCCCGGCTACATCGCAATGGCCTGACTCCGAACGGTAGCAAAGACGCGCAAGTGTAACCGAGCTGCGATGCCGGTGTCATAATGGAATGGCATGGAGCTTCCCGAACAGGGGAGGCCTTGCATGACCGAACTGACGCCCGATCTCACCGCTTTTGCCAATGTTTCCAGCTTCCTGCCCGTCCGGCCCAAGGTGCCCGAGCGCACCAGCCTCGACGAGCGGCGGCGCTTCCGCACGATCTGGATCAGCGACATCCATCTCGGCACCAAGGGTTGTAATGCCGAGTTGCTGATCGACTTCCTCGACCACACCGACAGCGACACGCTCTACCTGGTCGGCGACATCATCGACGGCTGGCGGTTGAAGAAGAAGTTCTACTGGCCCGCCGAACACAACGACATCGTCTGGCGCATCCTCAAGCGCGCGCATCGCGGCACGCGAATCGTCTATATCCCGGGCAATCACGACGAGATGGTCCGCCCCTTTGCAGGGATGAATTTCGGCGGGGTGGAGATTGCGCGTGCCGCGTTCCACGACACGGCCGACGGGCGCCGCCTGATGGTGCTGCACGGGGACGAATTCGACACGATCATGCTGGCGCACCGCTGGCTCGCCTTCGTGGGCGACGCACTCTACCACGCGATGATGCGGCTCAACACCTGGGTCGCCTCGGTCCGCAAGCTGTTCGGCCTGCCCTATTGGTCGATTTCCAAGGCAGCCAAGCACAAGGTCAAGAACGCGGTCGAGTTCATCTCGAAATACGAAGCCATCGTCGCCCGCGCTGCTGGCGAGCGCGGAGTGGACGGCGTCGTTTGCGGCCACATCCACACTGCCGATATCCGCGACTTCGATCACGGCGGAACTTCGGTTGCCTATTATAACGACGGCGACTGGGTCGAAGGCTGCACCGCGCTGGTCGAGCATTTCGACGGCAGCATGGAAATCCTCCACTGGCCCGAAGAGATCGCGAAACGCGAGGCGGAAAAGGTGGCCGTGATGGAGGCCGAGACCGCGCTGGAGGCTGCGTGAACGCTCACGCCACTCTCGATCCTTTGGCGGCGACCGGCACGGGCAAGGCCCTGCGCATCGCAATCGTGACCGATGCCTGGCTGCCGCAGATGAACGGAGTGGTGCGAACGCTGACCACGACCTGCGACCTGCTGCGTGCTGGCGGGCACGAGGTGCTGGTGATCTCGCCCGACCTGGTCGCCAGCATTCCGTGCCCGACTTATCCGGAAATCCGCCTGGCGCTCGCAAGGCCCGGCGTGGTTGCGCAGATGCTGCGCGAGTTTTCTCCCGGTGCCATCCATGTCGCGACCGAAGGTCCGCTGGGACTTGCTGCACGCCGCTATTGCGCGTCTGCCGGAGTGAGCTTCACCACCGCTTACCACACGCAGTTTCCCGATTATGTGGCGCGTCGGACCAGCCTGCCGAGCGAATGGTTCTGGCGCTACATCAGCTGGTTCCACCGCCCCGCCAGCAGGGTGCTGGTCGCGACCGGCAGCATCCGCGAGGAACTGCGCGCCCAGGGCCTCGACAAGCTTCATCACTGG
>CAXRCQ010000304.1:0-7041 GCA_964228845.1 Blastomonas sp. | reverse complement strand
AGCTGCTGAAAGAGAAGCACGGCAAGAAGGTGATGATGGCCTCGCTCGACGTGCAGCGTCCGGCGGCGCAGGAACAGCTCAAGGTGTTGGGCGAACAGGTCAATGTCGCGACGCTGCCGATCGTCGCCGGCCAGATGCCGGTCGATATCGCGCGGCGTGCGCTGCAATCGGCCAAGCTGCAGTCGTTCGACGTGGTGATGCTCGATACCGCAGGCCGCCTGCATGTCGACCAGCAGCTGATGGACGAGATGAAGGCGGTGGCGGCTGAGGCGACGCCGAAGGAAATCCTGCTCGTCGTCGACTCGCTGACCGGCCAGGACGCGGTGAACGTTGCGCAAAATTTCTCCGATCAGGTGCCGCTGACCGGCGTGGTGCTGACCCGCATGGACGGCGATGCGCGCGGTGGTGCGGCGCTGTCGATGCGCGCGGTGACGGGCCGTCCTATCAAGTTCGTCGGCATGGGCGAGAAGATGGACGCGATCGAGCCGTTCCATCCGGGCCGGGTCGCGGGCCGCATCCTGGGCATGGGCGATGTCGTCAGCCTGGTCGAGAAGGCGGCGGCGACGGTCGAGAAGGAAGATGCGGACAAGCTCGCGGCCAAGATGGCCAAGGGTCAGTTCGACATGAACGATCTGCGCACCCAGCTTCGCCAGATGACCAAGATGGGCGGCCTCGGCGCGCTGGCGGGCATGATGCCGGGCATGAAAAAGGCCAAGGCAGCGATGCAGGCGAGCGGCATCGAGGACAAGGTGCTGGTGCACATGGACGCGATCATCGGATCGATGACGCCCAAGGAGCGCGAGAAGCCGGGTCTGCTCAACGCCAAGCGCAAGATCCGCATCGCCAAGGGATCGGGCACCACCGTGCAGGACGTCAACCGGGTCATCAAGATGCACCAGGAGATGGAAGGCGCGATGAAGAAGATCCGCAAGATGGGCGGACTGAAGGGTCTCGCCGCCATGTTCGGCGGTGGTGGCGGAGATGGCGGCATGGGCGGCCTTGGCGGCGGCAAGATGCCGAGCGAGGACGACATTGCCGGGCTGCTCGGCGGTGGTGGCGGCAAGGGCATTGCAGGGGGGCTTCCGGGGCTTCCCGGCGGGCTCCCCCCCGGTTTCCAGAATTTCAACAAGAAGAAGTGATTTCGTTTTTCAAGTTCATCAGAAAGGTAAGGTTCTACAATGTCGATTTCCATGCGTCTGTCGCGCGGCGGTTCCAAGAAGCGCCCCTATTACAAGATCGTCGTCGCCAACAGCCGCGCACCCCGCGACGGCAAGTATCTTGAGCAGATCGGCACCTACAACCCGCTGCTCGCCAAGGATTCGGGCGAGCGCGTGAAGATCAACGAAGAGCGCGCCAAGCACTGGCTGTCGGTCGGCGCGCAGCCCACCGATCGCGTAGCCCGCTTCCTCGACGCCGCCGGCCTCAAGGAGCGCAAGGCCAGCGTGAACCCCAAGAAGGGCGAGCCGGGCGAGAAGGCCAAGGAACGCGCCGAGGAAAAGGCCGCCAAGCTGGCTGAAGCCGAAGAAGCCGCCAAGGCCGCTTCCGAAGCTCCGGCTGCCGAAGAGGCTCCGGCCGAGGAAGCCGCTGCCGAACAGGCCGAAGGCTGATCGACTGAGCCGGAGTGGTCCTGTCCGACCACTCCGGTTCCGGTTCTGCAATGTCTGATCGCCCCATTACCCTGGCCGTGATCGTTGGCGCGCATGGCGTGACCGGCGAGGTGCGCGTGAAGCTCTTCGGCTCGGGGCTCGATGCGCTGAAGGCGCACAAGAGCTTCAACAACGGCGCGCTGACGCTCAAGTCGCTGCGCCCGCAAAAGGACCTCGGCATCGCGCGCTTTGCCGAGATCGCCGACCGCAACGCGGCGGAGGCCGCGCGCGGCACCGAACTGACCGTCCTCCGCTCCGCGCTCCCGCCGCTTGGCGAGGGCGAATATTATCATGCCGATCTGATCGGCCTGCCCGTGGTGTCCGAAAGCGGAGCGCCGCTCGGCAAGGTCCAGGCGGTCGAGAATTTCGGCGCTGGCGATGTACTCGATATCGTCCGCGAAGACGGCAAGAGCTTCATGGTGCCAGTAACCTCCGGCGAGATCGACGAAGCCCGCGTCGTGATTGACCCGGTCTGGGCCGAATAGTATATACATCGCGTATATACAGGAGGCTCTGATGGGCAAGGAATACCGCGCAAAGAGCTTCAAGTCGGGCAATTCGGTCGCCATCCGCATGCCCGCCGCACTGGGCATCGAGCCGGACAAGGCATGGACGGTGGGGGAAGAAGACGGCAAGCTGACGATCGTGCCTGCTGAAAACGTAAAGAAAAAGATCGATGTCAGCGGGTTCTGGGGCAAGGCACCGGGATTGCAGTTGCCGCCGCGGGAGGATTTTGAAGAGCGGCCCAGCGCCCTTGCCGCAAGATTGCCATCGGGCCGATAATGATCCGCTATCTGATCGATTCCGATTGCGCCGTATATGCATTGACGGCGCAGTTCGAGCCGCTGCGGGATCGACTGGAAAGTCTGGAGCCTGGTGCCGTTGGCCTGTCGGCGGTTACGTTTGCAGAGATATTTCTAGGATCGACCCAGGGCAAGCCTCCTCCGGTGGAGGTGCTTGAGGAGTTTCTGCTGCAGATACCTCTGCTGCCATTTGATGAGGCAGCCGCTCGAGCCTATGCACAGTTGCCTTTCAAGCGCGCCCGCTTCGACCGCCTGCTGGCTGCGCATGCACTAAGCATCGGGGCGACCATCGTGACCAACAACGAAGGCGATTTCGCCGATATTCCCGGCCTGAAGGTCGAGAACTGGACCCAATGACCTTCGCTGCCCAAGTCCTCACGCTATATCCCGAGATGTTCCCCGGGCCGCTGGGCCATAGCCTCGCCGGGCGCGCGCTCAGCGAAGGGCGGTGGTCGCTCGATGCCATCCAGATCCGCGACTTCGCGACCGACAAGCACCGCAGTGTCGACGATACGCCAGCCGGCGGCGGGGCGGGGATGGTGCTGCGCGCCGATGTGCTGGCGAGCGCTGTCGATCACGCGCTAGAACGCTCCCCGCAAGCCCCCGTGATCGCGATGACGCCGCGCGGGGCGCCGCTCACACAGGCGCGCGTGCGCCAGCTCGCGGCAGGGCCGGGCGTGACGATCCTTTGCGGGCGATTCGAAGGATTCGACCAGCGATTGTTCGAGGCGCGGCCGATCGAGGAGATTTCGATCGGCGATTACGTGCTTTCGGGCGGAGAAACCGGGGCTCTGGTGCTGCTTGACGCTTGCGTTCGGCTATTGCCCGATGTAATGGGCGCGTCTTCCAGCGGAGACGAAGAATCGTTCGAGAACGGTTTGCTCGAATATCCGCACTACACCCGACCTCAGATATGGGAAGGGCGTGCGATCCCCGAAGTGCTGCGATCGGGGGATCACGCGAAAATCCGGGCCTGGCGTGAAGCCCAGGCTGCGGAGATCACACGGCTAAGGCGGCCGGATCTTTGGGAGCGCCACGGGGGCACTCCGGATCGGTCGCCCTCTGGTGCGCGGCGAAAAACATAGGACAGGTCATATGAACCTCATCCAGACGCTCGAAGCGGAAGCTATCGAGGAATTCAAGTCGAAGAAGTCCATCCCCGATTTCCGGGCTGGCGATACCGTTCGCGTCGGCGTGCGCGTGGTCGAAGGCGACCGCACCCGCGTCCAGAATTACGAAGGCGTGTGCATCGCACGCTCGAACCGGGGCCTGGGCTCCAACTTCACCGTGCGCAAGATCTCGTTCGGTGAGGGCGTCGAGCGCGTCTTCCCGCTCTATTCGCCGAACATCGATTCGATCACCGTTGTCCGTCGCGGTGTCGTGCGTCGTGCGAAGCTCTATTATCTGCGCGGCCTGACCGGCAAGCGCGCTCGCATCGCCGAGCGTCGCGACAACCGTCCGGCAAAGGATTCGGCCGAGGGTTGAGCCTTTTAAGACAGGTGTGAGACAAGCAAGAGGGCGGTCCGCAGGGCCGCCCTTTTTCGTTGCGCTCGAGCGCTGCTTTGCGCAGGGATGTGGCATGGCATTACCTCCAGGACCCGCACAGCAGATCATTCCCCGCGCCATGGCGCAGCTCAAGGCGGGCGATGCCGCTGCCGCCCGGCTGACTTTTTACGGCCTCCCCCCCGCGGACCAGACGCATCCCGATTGCCTGTTCGTGCGCGCGCTGATCGATCGCGCGCTCGGAAGGCTCGACGATGCCCGCCAGGCGCTTGCGACCGCGATCGAGGCCGAGCCGATGATTCCGCAGCTCTGGCAGGCCTATGCCGAGGTGCTGGCCGACCAAGGCAATGTCATGGAGGCCTTGCGTGCGGTCGATCGGGCGGCCGCCATCGCGCCGGGCTATGTCGACGCGTGGCACGACATGGCGGTGCTGGCGATGCAACTCGGCGAACTCGATCTCGCCGAGCAGGCGTTGGTCAATCTTAGCAAGGTCAAGCCGGACCATGCCCGGTTGCCCTCGCTGCGCGCCACCCTGGCCCAGGCGCGGGGCGACCATGATGCGGCGGTCGAAGGCTTTAGCGCGGTGCTCGGCGCCAAGTCGAACGACCGGCGCGCGCTGCACAATCTGGCGGTTTCCTTGCGGGAGATCGATAAGCGGGAGGAGGCGCTGGCAACGATCGACGAGGCGCTGCGGCATCGGATCGACCTGCCCGAAAGCTACACGCTTCGCGCGCATCTGCTGGCCGAGTTGGGGCGCTATGAGGAAGCAGTGGATCAGTATCGCGACGTGATAGCCCGCTTCCCCGATTTTCTCGACGCACACGAGACGTTTGCCCGGCTGATGCCGCAACTGGCAGGCGGCGCACCGCATGCCCTGAGCAGCTATCGTGTCGCGCTCGGGGAACGGCCTCAATCCAAGCCGTTGTGGCGGTCGGCGATCGCTTCGGCAAAGGCGCTGGGCGATGTCGACCAGATGCGCGAATGGGCGCATGAAGCGCTGCAGCGGTTCGGCGATACGCCCGATATGCTCTTTCTGTGTGCATCAGCCGATGTTGCAGCGCACGATTGGCAAGCAGCCCATGCCCGGTTGCAGGCGCTTGTGGCGGCGCACCCCGACAGCCACAGCGCTCAGATTAACTTGGCGCATGTGCTGCTGGCGCAAGGTGACGCGCAGGCGGCAGAAGCGCATGCGCTGGTGGCGTCACGTCTCAACCGCGAGGACCAGTCCGCCTGGTCGCTGCTCAGTATCATCTGGCGGCTGCTGGACGATCCACGCGAAGCCTGGCTGGCCGATTACGATCGGCTGGTGATGCCGGTCGATCTGCAAGCGCCAGAGGGCTGGGGCGACGTGACGCGCTTCCTGGCCGATCTCAGGCCGGTGCTCGAATCGCTGCATACCACGCAACTGCATCCGGCGGAGCAGACACTGCGCGGCGGTACGCAAACGCGCGGCCTGCTGTTCCAGAAAAGGCATCCGGCGATCCAGGGGCTAAAGGCTGCTATCCATCAGGCGATTGTCAGCCAGCTTGCGAACCTGTCGTTCGACATGGAGCATCCATTTTTGGGCCGGATGGCCGATGACATTCGTTTTGCAGGATCCTGGTCGGTTCGACTGGCGAGCGAGGGCTTCCATGTCAGCCATAACCACCCGGCGGGATGGCTCAGCTCTGCCTGCTATATCAGCCTGCCGCCCGAAGTTGCCGCGCAGGACGACCATGCCGGGGCGCTGCAGTTCGGGGTGCCCGATAGCGTGTTCGGGCTGGACCTGGCGCCGCGCCGGATCGTCGCGCCTGTCGAAGGACGGCTGGTGATCTTCCCCAGCTACATGTGGCATGGCACGCTGCCGTTCGAGAGCGATGCCCATCGCATGACCGTAGCATTTGATGCGCTGCCCCAAGCGGTGCTTTCAATGAACAATATTCTGGTGTGATTTCGCGTCTTCGGCGTCATTTAGTTGCACGGGTAACTGCCGGCTTGAAATAGTTGGCCACAGACTGTCGCAGGCGGGTCACTCGCGGCTTGTATTGCCGGGGGTAAAGGGCTAGGCGCGCCCCTGCATTTGCACTGGAGGTTGGATAAAGTGGGTTATCGTGTTGCCGTTGTCGGCGCGACCGGAAATGTCGGTCGCGAAATGCTCGCCATCCTGGCGGAGCGCGAGTTTCCGATTGCCGAGATTGCGGCGGTCGCCTCGCCGCGCTCCACGGGCACGATGATCGAGTTCGGCGAAACCGGTAAAACGCTCAAGGTGCAGAATATCGAGCATTTCGATTTCACCGGATGGGATATCGCGCTGTTCGCTGCGGGCTCTGCCGCGACCAAGATCTATGCGCCCAAGGCCGCCTCGCAGGGCTGCGTGGTGATCGACAACTCGTCGCTCTATCGCATGGAGCCCGACGTGCCGCTGATCGTGCCCGAAGTGAACCCCGATGCGATCGACGGCTATACGCAGCGCAACATCATCGCCAACCCGAATTGCTCGACCGCGCAGCTGGTCGTCGCGCTGAAGCCGCTGCACGATGCCGCGACGATCAAGCGCGTCGTCGTTGCCACCTATCAGTCGGTGTCGGGCGCGGGCAAGGAAGGCATGGACGAGCTGTTCGAACAGGCGCGGAACATCTTTGTCGGTGACAGCGCCGAGCCCAAGAAGTTCACCAAGCAGATCGCCTTCAACGTCATCCCGCATATCGACGTGTTCCTGGACGATGGATCGACCAAGGAAGAGTGGAAGATGGTGGTCGAGACCAAGAAGATCCTCGATCCCAAGATCAAGCTGACCGCGACGTGCGTGCGCGTGCCGGTGTTCGTCGGCCATTCGGAAGCGGTGAACATCGAGTTCGAGAACGAGCTGTCGGCCGAGGACGCGCAGAAGATCCTGCGCGAGGCTCCGGGCATCATGCTGGTCGACAAGCGCGAGGACGGCGGATACGTGACCCCTGTCGAATGCGTCGGCGATGGCGCGACCTATATCAGCCGCGTGCGCGATGACAGCACTGTCGAGAACGGCATCTCCTTGTGGTGCGTCTCGGACAACCTGCGCAAGGGTGCCGCGCTCAACGCGGTGCAGATCGCCGAACTGCTGGGCCGCCGCC